>CAZMRS010000019.1:0-13144 GCA_964568435.1 uncultured Boseongicola sp.
TTGATCCGGACACTGGACGTCTTTCTGCCTTGGTGGGAGGGAATTATCTGACCGCCCTTCGCACGGCTGCGTCATCTTCCGTGTCTATTGCGCACCTTTCGCGGCAAGACTCTAAGGTCTTGGGCATGGTCGGTGCGGGGCATCAATCTCAGTTTCAATTGCGTGCCGCAGCCGAACAGCGGGACTTCGAAAAAGTAGTCGCGTGGAACGCGCATCCCGAGATGCTTCCGAATCTTGAAGCTGTTGCGAATGAAATTGGATTGGACTTTGAAGCGGTTGATCGCGAGGTGCTTTGTGCCGAAGCAGACGTTATCATTACCATAACCTCGGCGTTTGAACCGCTTCTAAAGAAACAATGGATCAAGCCGGGCACGCATTTGGCCTGCATGGGAACCGATACAAAAGGCAAACAGGAGATCGACCCGGCTATCTTTTCAACCGCGCAGGCATTTACGGACGAGATCGCCCAGTCTGTCTCAATCGGAGAAACTCAGCACGCGGTTGCATCTGAGCTTCTGAAGGAAACTGACATTGTCCCGATTGGCGAGGTCATCAATGGCGACCATATTGGGCGGAAGGATGCCGAAGAGATCACCGTATTTGATGGGACTGGCGTAGGCTTGCAAGACCTTGCAGTAGCGTCAGTGGCGGCGCAACTCGCTCGCCAACAAGGTGAAGCAACGACTGTCCAGCTATAAAAAAGGCCCCGCCAAATTGGCGAGGCCTAAGTCTCAAAGCAATACGACTTTAGGCGGTCTGATCGTCAAGCTTTGCGTCTGGCGCATTCTTGGCAACCGACTTGATGCCATTTTCGCAAGCTGAATTGCTTTCATATAGCTCAGATGTGCCAATGACCTGGCCGTTGGCAGCCTTGAGGTTAAACATAGGCTTACCAGATTTTGATGTTTTTCGCTCAAAACGGGCGTCGTTCGCGGAATTCTTACGGACGGATTCAATTCCGTTCATGCAACTTGGTTTCCGTTTGTACCCTTCGCTTGCGAGAATCGTCTGGCCATTTCCCGCCTTCAGGCGAAAGCGAAATTCGCCTCCCTTGTCTTTATAGACTTCAAACTTCCCTGCCATACTGACTGGACCTCTTGTTTATGTATGTAAAAGCACGCGTCGCGCATGAAATCACAGTAGCGAATTGTTTCGTTCAGCCAAGATAGCTGGACATAAAAATTCAAATTGATCGTTACATGGAAGACTCACATACGCAGTTTCCGTAAGAGGTCTTCGGCGGGGTCGCTTCAATCGGCGAGTAATTGCTCGAATTCTCAAATTCGCTGCGTATGCCCAAGTCCTGCCCCATTCTGTCCACAATCAAACCTCAAAATCGTCTCAGCTTTGTTCGTGAGCAAATCAGTGAGGGAGCGCATTTGCGCTTTAGAAAAATGAGAAAGATTCACAAAATTGCAGGCTTAAAGATATCTAGGGTGGAACCGAAGCAAGAGACGTCCGATCCACTTGAAGATTTTTGGACCCCAAAAGACTCGCTTCCTGATTTGGAACCACCCGAGGAAGATATCATCAAAACGACGCGCCAGATTCTTGCCTCAAACTCAATTCCGCTCTCACATCGATCTGAAATGGAGGATGTATTCGAACGTGACAGCGGTGAAAATAGGACATTCACTGCGCGGGCAACCGTCTATGTTATGAACCTGATTGTGATTGTAATGGCCTTGCCGATTGGTCTTGGTCTCTTGTTCTTTAACATTCTCTTTGGCGCAAACTTGCGCACGACTGCACATGTCATTGCGTTGACGGGAATGGGCATTGCTCTTGCTCAAACACCTGGCGGAGAGAACTTCCTGGGCTTTCTCTAGGTGATCCCTGACTTTTCGAAGACGAGACCGAGTTCTTTGCTTTGTTCGGCGGTTAGATTCTCAATCGGTACGACGTAGGTGTGGATAGAGAACACGACTGCGCCAGTTAGGGGCAGTTTCTTTATGACCTGCCTTTCCGAGCGGATGTATCGTGGCTCGCCAACCAGTTTCCTTGGCGGATCAGCCTCGCGTTTTGGTGTGAAGAGCTTTGCGTGGTCATATGCGAACGCGTTGGCGCGCCACATAGGACGATCCGGGTGAACCATGTCGAACAATCTTTGGACGCGTTGAGCGACCGCTGCGTCATACTCTGAAACGGGTTCATGGATACGCACCATTGGCTTTCCGATTTTCTCTGAGAGAGTCCAACTCGCAGGAAAGCACAGAATAGCCCCCACCAACTTGTGCCCATCCTCACTAGGCTGCAGGACGCAAAAATCCTCTTGAACCAATCTGCCCAAAGTCTTGAGTGGGCGTCCCCAATCTATTGAGACCTCTTCACCGTCGGGTCGCACAACAAGTTCGTCGTGGATATTGTAAGAAGAGTTTTCGCCGAGTGCCTCGAGGACTTCTCTGAGACACTCCTTTGCCGGTTCTACACCGCTTTCGAGGAGTGCATGAACGTCTCGGAAGCGCTCATCGATCAATGCATCGCGAATGGCCATTTGAGCCGAAAATGCCTCGTCGACATCGAGCCAGCGTTCGTCATCTAAAAGCTGCGTGCCAGGCATTCGCCAGGTGTGTGGACGCACCCATGGTGCAATTGGAAGCCGTTCTTGAGTGCATTCATAGTTCATTGTCGAGAGTTAGCGCGATTGGCAACCACTCTCCAGAGAATGTCGCAGACGCCGTCGTCCGGTGTCGCTTTTCTGTAGGACGGCTGCTTTGGTACAACGGACCCTTGCCCTAAGGGAGGCTATTATGAACCAGCATTTCAGCGACACGCGAAAGATAGACCCATCGCGCGGCTCCACCCTCGGTGATGGCACGCCAAATGACGGTGATCGGATTGAGATTGGGCCGACCAAGCTCGCCTTCAACGAGTGGGCTCAGGCAGGGCTCGAATTGCCGAACCTTGCTGAAATGAGGTCGTTTAGGTGGAAACGTCTGACGGCGCACATCGTTGAGCGCGGTTACGGCGGACTATTGATGTTCGACCCACTGAACATTCGCTATGCGACCGACACAACCAATATGCAGCTGTGGAACACTCACAACCCATTTCGAGCGGTTCTGCTGTGCGCCGACGGCTATATGGTGATCTGGGACTATAAGAACTCACCATTTCTTAGCAGCTTTAATCCGCTGGTCAGAGAAGTGCGGTCGGGCGCTTCGATGTTTTACTTTACGGTTGGCGACAAGTCGGAAGTTGCGGCTGAAGCCTTTGTTTCAGAAGTGAAGGAACTCATTCGAGAACATGGCGGCGGCAACAATCGCTTGGCCGTCGATAAGATTATGATCCACGGCTACCGCGCGCTCATCGACGCGGGTTTTGATGTAAAGGACGGTGAGGAGGTTACGGAAAAATCTCGCTCGGTAAAAGGCCCGGATGAGATTAAGGCGATGCGATGCGCGTCCCACGCCTGCGAAGCGTCCATGTACGAAATGGAGGCGTTTGCCAGGCGCGAGGTGCCCAATGGTCAAACGACAGAAGACGACATTTGGGCGGTCCTTCATGCAGAGAATATCAAACGCGGTGGCGAGTGGATTGAGACGCGACTTCTGGCATCTGGGCAACGCACCAACCCGTGGTTCCAAGAGTGCGGCCCGCGCATTACACAAAACAATGAGATCATCGCGTTCGACACCGACTTGGTTGGAAGCTACGGGATTTGTGTGGATATCTCTCGGACGTGGTGGATTGGCGATCAAAAGCCGCGTCAGGATATGATCGACGCGATGCTGCATTCGGTCGAGCACATCCAGACAAACATGGAGATGATTAAGCCTGGCGTGAGGTTTGAAGATTTGAGCCGCAATACCCATCGGCTGCATGACAAGTACCAAGATCAAAAATATAGCTGCCTGATGCATGGTGTAGGCCTTTGTGATGAGTGGCCGCATATATCATATCCCGACAAGATGGTTCCCGGCGCTTTCGACTATGAGTTGGAAGAAGGAATGACGCTTTGTGTCGAAGTCCTCGTCGGAGAGGTTGGCGGTGATTTCTCGATTAAGCTTGAGGATCAAGTTTTGGTGACCGCAAACGGATATGAGAACCTGACGAAGTATCCCTTTGATAAAGCCCTATTGGGCGAGTGAATAAAAACAGTCACCGTGCCCGCAAGAATTTGCGATTTCGAACTCGAAAATTTCACTTATATTTTCGAGACTTCAATGGTCGGATTCAGCAAACTTTAGGTACTTGATGACATGCGGGGGTTCTCGGAATGGAGATCCCAAAATGCCGATTGTAGGAAAAAGAACTTTTCTCACCTTTGTCGTAACAGTCATCCTAGCCGTCACTTTACCTTCGAGCAACTTCGCTCAAGCAAATTGCGCGGGCGAAAGCTGTTCCGAAGACATTCCCGGAGATGGACGCACTCTAAGGTTCGGGTACACGCAGTTTCCGCCCTATGCTTGGACGAATACAAGCGGAGTTGCCGAAGGATACATGATCGACTTGATACGAGTTGTCCTTGAGCCCCAAGGGTATTCAATCAGGTTCGTTTCGCATGACAACCCGTCGCAAATGCTTGAAAGTCTCTCAGCTGGAGTTATCGATGCGACAACGCCACTAAGTATCTCGCCAGAACGACAGATTCTTGGACTGTTTTCGCGGCCGGTTCACACGTTCAACTTCACTGTGTTTACACTGAGCGAAGGGCCGCGCATCTCTGAGACATCCGAGCTTGCCGGACTTCGCATTGGTGTTTCAACTGGTTCGCAGGCAAGCGCTCTTGTGCAAGGAATCGACGGGGCAATTCCAGTTCCTTTGGAGAGCGGAGCAGGTTTAATTCTGCCATTGCTTAAAGGTCAAGTTGATGCCTTCGTCGCGCCGGAAGAAACGATACTTCACACGGTTAAACTTGCTGGGCTGAGCGACCGTATCGTTCGCGCGCCTCTCTCTCTTGGAAGCTCGTCCGCGGGGTTTCTAGTTGATGCTCGTATGTCGAATTTCCTCAGGGAATTAGATGTTGCAATAGAGTTGGCGACAGCCAATGGGAATGTTTCGGCGCTACGGTCAAGCTGGTTCTCGCCCGTCCGTAATCCGTTGACGCCTCGTGAAGGCATCTTACTACTGCTTTCTGGTTTGACGATATTTGTGGCACTCGCAATTGGCAGTTGGTCATTCATTTGGGCGCAGAAAACCAAGCGAGGTCAGGGTAATCGTGCCGAACTTCTACAGAGTGCATTGAATTCGGCTGGTGTCGCGGTCCTGATTTCGGATGAAGAGCTAAAGCCGATTTGGTGGAATGATGCATATGCGACTGCCTTTCCGCGAGAGGTTCAGGCATTGAGAGAAGGTGCGCATCTGGGGCAAGTGATCGACTCAAGCAGAGCAAGCGACCGTTCGCCCTCTTTGTCCCACGTTGAAGAAAAGCTGGAAACAGCGAAACAAGTTGTGGGACTAATTGGAGGAGCAGAATCCTCAAGCAACTTCGCAGAAACGGCGGACGGTCGCGTCTTAAGTAGGACTTATGTATTGCTACCTTCCGGCTATATGGCGATCCTGTCTGAGGACGTCACGGCTCTTTCGAAAGAAAAAGAAGATGCTGAACGTACATCGAACGAACTAAGAGACGCCAACCGGCAGCTTCGAGAGTTTAGTAACGTGGCTGCCCACGACCTCGCAGGACCATTGCGGAGCATTCAGAACTTGCATTCTTGGATCCGCGAAGACCTGTTGGAGATGGGTATTGAACTTGGATCGGACACAGAATGTAACTTCGAGCACATCGACCGTTTAATCCAAAAACAAAGCGCGCTTATCCAGGACCTGCTCGCCTACTCTCATACGGACCACTTCAGAAGAGACACTGAGTTTGATCCTCAGGAGCGACTGGAAACAATCATTGATCTCTCGAGTCTTCCAAGCGCAATGAATGTTTCCATGCCGCTCAACATGCCAAGGTTAAGCGGCGATCCAGTTGGATTTGATATTGTACTCAGAAATCTCATTTCAAACGCAGGCAAGCACCATGATCGAGAGACGGGAAAGATAGACATCTCTTGGAGCAGGGTTGATGGCTTCGCGAAGATCTCGGTACGAGATGATGGACCAGGAATCGAGCCTCAATACCAAGATAAAGTTTTTGAGCCATTCCAAAGCTTTCGAACAAAGGAACATGGCGGAGGAACAGGACTTGGATTGTCCTTCGTTGCAAGGGCAGTCGCAAAGTGGGGCGGGGCTGTGAGCCTATCGAGTGATCCGATTGCTCGCGAAACTGTCTTTTCGTTCACTGTTCCACTTGCGGAGACAAGAGTCTCGGATGGTAAAGTGGTGAGAATGCGCGCAAGCGCTTGAGGGCGGCGCGGGTTCGACTGATATAGAAATACTTGCCAACAGCGTATGGAGTAGTATCGAAATTAGGCACGCTCTTGCGGGTGACCCCTCTTGATACCGGAGCAAGCTTTTGAAAGATCAGAACCATCTCGAAAAAACTATTGCTGCTGCGTTGGGGGAGGTGCGAAGCGAATTCGTGCTGAAATCCGGCAGAATTTTCGACGTCATTACAGGGGAATACATCGAAGGTGACGTCGCCATTGTCGGCAAGAAAATTGTCGGAGTTGGTAAGGAGTACCAAGGGGATAGAGAGATGGATGTCTCCGGCAAGATCTTGGTTCCCGGCTTCATCGACACCCACCTGCATATTGAAAGTTCATTGGTCACTCCGCTCGAGTTTGAGAGATGCGTCGTGCCTCATGGAGTGACTACAGCGATCTGTGATCCTCACGAGATTGCAAACGTAATCGGCGCCGAAGGCGTGCGTTATTTTCAAAAGGCGTCTGAGCGGACGCTGATGGATATTCGTGTTCAGATTCCGTCATGCGTTCCATCAACGAATATGGAAACATCGGGAGCGGAGCTGACGGCAGCAGACATCGCATCATTACGTGGCCATCAAAGCGAGATTGGTCTGGCGGAGATGATGAATTTTCCAGGCGTTGTCCATCGCGACCCTGGGATAATGGCGAAAATCAAGCAGTACGAAGCTCAACACATTGACGGACATTGCCCGCTTCTAACTGGGGCTGAACTGAATGGATATATCGCTGCGGGCATCAGGACCGAACACGAAGCAACGACGTTTGAAGAAGCGAAAGAGAAACTTCAAAAGGGAATGCGCGTCCTTTTGCGCGAAGGCTCGGTATCAAAGGATCTGAAGGCGCTGCAACCGCTCCTCACAGAGCGCACTTCGGCTTACATGTGCCTTTGTACCGATGACAGAAACCCACTAGATATCGCCGAGTACGGCCATCTGGACTACATGATCCGAACCTTGATTGCGATGGGAACAACACCGATTGCGGCGTATCGCGCCGCAAGCCTTTCGGCGGCAGAAGCGTTTGGTTTAAAGGATCGCGGGCTGGTTGCGCCAGGGTTGCGCGCGGACATTGTCATTCTGGATGATTTGAACGAATGCAAGGTTCATGCCACAGTTTGTGGCGGTACGCTTGCGGACGAAGAGTCTTTTGCCAAACGCGAACCGCTTACCGACATTGGGCGTGGCTCTGTCAAAGCAAAGATGGTTGTGCCCGAGAACTTCCGCGTGAAAGGCAATCGTTCGGAAACGAATGTGATTGGCATAATAGACGGCAAAATTCTTACCGAGCATCTAAGGGAAGAGATTGAAATTGTCGACGGCGACAAGATGCCTGACGCTGAAAACGATTTGGCCCGCATTTCGATTGTGGAGCGGCACGGTAAGAATGGAAATATCTCCAATGGATTTGTGAGAGGCTTTGGACTAAAGCAAGGTGCAATAGCATCCACGGTTTGCCACGATCATCACAATATCGCGTGCATCGGCACCAATTACGGCGACATGGCTATAGCGGCGAACCGGTTGGTTGGTCTCGAAGGCGGCTTCGTTGTTGTTTTGGACGGTACGGTCTTGGCCGAACTGGCATTGCCGATAGCAGGGCTAATGAGCGACAAACCCTTTGAGGTTGTGCGCGAGTCGCTTGTTAAGTTGCGTAGCGCAGCGCGCGGGCTGGGAGTCGCAATTGAAGAGCCCTTCCTTCAGCTCGCATTCGTTGCCTTGCCCGTTATACCTGCACTGAAAATCACTGATTTCGGACTTGTCGACGTTCACGCATTTGAAGTCATCAGCCCCTGATAACGTGATGTTAACCTAGATTGGACTAAAGCGCCCATAATGGAGGTCGCTCCAAACCCTTATGGAGCCACTTCTCTGGTGGAGCGCGCATGACAACTCTGACATTGGATCAGGTTTTGTCCGGAGCCGATCTTGGACTTGACTGGGGACTGTCAGATCTCCTTTTAGTCGAATTGTCAGAGAGAACAGTCCTGTATGGGCTTTCTAGAATAGACGGCGCCCTGATCGAGCTGACTGTTCACCCGTCGGGCAGCACCGCCTTTGACGACAGCCTTTCCTTGAGCGGCACATTCCAAGTCGGAATTGACCCGTCAATGGCTTGGTTTGAAGGCGATATCTTGATTTCGGGAAGAACAGCCGAAGATAACCAGATTGTCGAGACAAACGCGGACGGAAACCTTTCAGCTTTGGCGAGTGATGGTGCTCTCGGGACGTTGTCGTCGGCAGCCGAAGCAGGCGCTTATGTGATCGCTGCCGGTCAATCGAGCGATGAGATCAACGTTTTCCAGAAAAGTGGCCAAAGCTTTGTTTGGATTGATGGTCTAGCCGACAATGCGAGCACCTACCTGCAAGATGTTGCCGATATTGAAACATTCTCGATAGGAGTAACTCAATATGCGGCGGTCGCTTCTAGGGCCGAGGCTGGTGTATCTGTCTTGCAGTTGGATGCGTTGGGCAACTTGTCTGTTTCCGCCCAGATAGGGACTTTAGACGGTCTGCCGATTGCAGCACCGGCATCTCTTGAGGTTGTCGAGCACCTCGGGAAAACGCACATCCTTGTTGCGTCTCAAGGTTCTTCTTCGCTGTCATCGATGGAGTTCTTGGGACCTGACACCTTTCAGGTCAAAGACCACATTCTCGACGCTCAGGACACCTTTATTTCCGGCGTAGCCACTACTGCTTCTGTCGTTGTGAACAACTTTGCATTCTTAGCTGCGGGAGGAGACGAAGCCGGCGTATCTTTGTTCACTGTGCTACCCAATGGAGAAATATTCCACTTGGCATCCTTTGCGGACACTGAGAACGCCACCCTCCTTCGTCCTTCAGCGCTTTCTATATCTGCCACCGCGGATTCACTAAACCTGTTTGTAGGTTCGACTTGGGAAGCGGGGCTTACGCGTCTCACATACGATCTGTCGACGCTTGGAGCCGTCATGGTCGCTAGCGGGGGCACAATCTTAGGGACTTCTGGTGATGATCAGATTGTCGGATCGGATACAGCGGACACGATTTCGGGTGATTCCGGAAACGACATTATCGTCGATGGGCAAGGCTCCGACCTTCTGTCCGGAGGGCTGGGTGAAGACACCTTTGTTTTTATCGCCGACGGTCAGCCGGACTCAATATTAGATTTTCAGCCTGGTATTGATCGCCTTGACCTATCACGCTTCGATTTTCTCAACGACGTCAGTCAGATCGACGTCGTGTCGACGACCGATGGCGCAATCCTGTCCTATGCCGATGAAGAAATCACAATCATTTCAATCGACGGCAGCGGGTTGTCGTTCGGCGATTTCACTAATGCGAACACACTGAATGCCGATCGACCGCCGCTTCTCCAAGTTAACCAAGCGCTAAACGGTGGAGAAGGAAACGATGTTCTGAATGGGGGCGCCGGGAACGACACTATTTCTGGGTTTGGCGGTGCCGACGAGTTAGCAGGAGGAGCCGGATTGGATCTGCTGATCGGTGCTGAGGGCGCCGATACTTTGAAAGGTGAAGCGGGCGACGACATTATCCGGGGCGATAGCGGTCCAGACCTATTAATCGGCGGAGACGGGAATGATTACTTGGAAGGTGGCTTCGACGGCGATTTGATCTACGGCGATGCCATCCTTTGAGCGGTTCTGTTACGCGATGGCATAAACGTCGAATAGTATGTCCTCCCATAGAGCGAGAACGTCACCACTGTCGATTTGTGCTTGCACGTCAAAAGGGGGCGTCCATGTCGGGAAGGTATCGATGAGCGATTGAAGTGTCATGTCGTCGCCGAACAAAAGGTCTGATCCAGCGTTGCCTTCGACCCGATCGTTGCCTGATCCGCCTTCGACGAGATCTCTCTCTCCGTCACCTTGTAGTGTGTCATTTCCAGAATCGCCGTGGAGTACGTCGTGACCGTCGCCGCCTGATATGTAATCAGAGCCTTCGTTCGCTTGAAGGCTATTATTTGAAGCGTTTCCCGTTAAAACGTCGTCCCCTGATCCGGTGATCCCAATTTCAACCACCGTTCCGCGCGCGATGCCAATGTTGCCGCTAAGTCCGGCGAGGTCCGAGAACATCTCTTCTCGCAGGTCGAGGGTTTGATTGTCCATGTAAGAAGAAAAATCAAAAGTATCTGTGCCGCCTGTGTCATAAACGGTGTAGGAGACTGGATTGGACAACAAAATTGCGGTGTCCAAGTACGTGCCGGTCATACCGCCAAGCCCGTAGGTGTCATCGCCCGTACGCACCTCGGCGACCCCGTATAGGTTCTGCACAGCAACGATGTCCGCTACTTGTGGTGTGATCACATAAGCAAAGCTCGCATCCAACCAAGTGTTTTCGACCTGGTGAAAGTACGACATGACGGATGATTGCCAACTGTCGTTGAGGTATGAGTTATCGATGCCGTAGGTGGCACTGCCGTTGTACGGGCCTGCGTGGCCAAGCCCGAGCGCGTGGCCTATTTCGTGGATGTAAGTTTGGAAGAAGTATCCGTCCGTTCTGGCAGAGCCGCCGGCCCAGATAGAGTCAATGTTGATGGTCGCGCGCGTAATGGTGGATGCCGAGGTCCAAAATTGCGCATAGGCACCGTCGTCGTCGTCTTGGAACGTGATGTCGATTCCGTTTGGAACATCGCGGACCGAGAGGGTGTAGTCGCCTTCGAAACTGTCTAGGTAAGAACCGGCTTGAAGATAATAGGTACCCGAAGTTGGTGCCTCGAACGATATCATACTGTTCGTGCCGTAGGCGTCATCACTTTCAAGAATTACGTTACCGTTCGCATCCCTTAAGCGCAGATAGGGATCCGCAAGAGGATCACCATTGTCAAAGTTCCCGTCGAGCGCGATGGTTACTTTTTGACCTGCGGAAAGCGAGATCGCCACCGCGTCGCGATCAGGCCCACCGGACAGACTGCCCTCGAAATCTTGGCCTACAGTCATCGAATATGGCGTGAAAGTTCCTGAGGCGGCGTCGGGTCCTTCTGTGACTGTCGAAGTCGGGAGTTCCTGTGCGGGCATGCGCTCAATGAATTCAATGCCGGTTACGTCGCTCCATGCTTCAAGTGCTCGCCGCGCGGCAGTCTGGCCGTTCTCTTCGAGATTGGACAGGTCGACAGTTAAGAATCCGTCCGTCGTGATGTCGAAGGAGTAAGTGGCTCCACCCCAGAAATCAGTCGTTAGTTGATTCGCAATCTGGTCTGTTGTGTAAACGGGCAATTCAGATTCGGTTGTTGAGCCGCCGTCAGTCGAAACGTGTTCTCCCTCGAGAGAGAGTGTCCTGAAGTCCTCTTCCAATTCCCGGGCAATCAAATGATGGAACGTCACTGACTGGCCCTCTGGTCAAGAGCGGGCCGAAACTTGGCAAGCTTCTGCACGTCATTCTCAGCAACGAAAAAGGAATCCTGCAACGAACGGAAAAGCACCAAGCCACCACCCCAAAAATCTCACATAGGGCGCGCAATTTGCTGAAGCTGCGCGCCACATCACCATGAACCAAAGTAGGGAACGACCCTTACCTGCGTCTTTACCGAAAAGGACTTCTTGTTGAGAATTTTAAAGGACTAACCGTAACGCCGTAGCGTCTTGCCGGGCTGCAGTTTAGGTGTGAGCTCCACTCGCTGACCGCCCTCTGAAATGCTACCGTCAGTCCGTCCTGCAATAATCCTCGCGGCTTCTCGACCAATTTCTCTTCTGCCTGCATCCATTGTGGCCAGTCGGATCGGCAGGCCGTCGAGAAGATCAACACCGTTGAAGCCAGCGAGTCCCATCTGAGAGGGAACTTCGATGCCGTTTTCGAGGCAATAGAGCAAACCGCCTGCGCCAATCAGATCATTGGAGTAGTATAGAAAATCCAAATTTTCGGAACGCTCAAGGATGGCCTGCGTCATTTCCCGACCTTTTGCCAGAGCGGACCCGCCAGAGTAAAACTCCTGATCCATTACTTCGATACCTTCCTTGGCAAGAGCTTCGGTAAAGCCTTCGAAGCGTTTCCGTGCGCGGTGGTCGAGAGACATCTTAGTTCCCAAAAATCCAATATTCTCATAGCCGGACCTTACAATAGCCCGCGCCATTTCGCGCCCCGCCCGGCGATGGCTAATTCCAACGACCGAGTCAATTGGTTCGCCGTCAACGTCCATTATCTCAACGATCGGTATACCTGCCGCGTGCAGCATTGCCCTGGAAGCGTCGGAGTGTTCGAGCCCAGCCAGAATGACGCCCGATGGGCGCCAGGACAGCATCTCGAAGAGGACTTCTTCCTCCTTTTCCGGGAGGTAGTTGGTTACTCCCACGACGGGTTGCAAAGGCGTCCCGTCCAGTACTTCGGAAATCCCGGTCATAACTTCCGGAAACACCATGTTCGAAAGGCTGGGAATAATCACTGCAACAAGGTTCACGCGGCTTGACGCAAGCGCGCCTGCAATTTTGTTCGGCACGTACCCTAAAGTTTTGGCTGCGTTCAAAACCTTCTCACGGGTGGCCTCCGACACGTCGCCTCTGTTTCGCAGGACCCGGCTAACCGTCATTTCGCTGACGCCAGACGCTTCCGATACATCTCGCAGTGTGAGTGGCCGTCTCGCCGGGATCTTGATGTCGTCTGACATGGGGATTACTTTTTTGTCTGTCATCTTTGTATTTCACGCCGCGTATTGATATGTCCAGCGACCTTGCCAGAGGTGTTAACGCTAACCTTCACCAAACAATGTGATTTGTCACGTAAGCTTTTTGTGGGTGCCCCTTGCGTAGCGCTGTCCGAGGGGAGAAAACGAGGTTCCCTAGGCCCCGTGGCTCAACTGGATAGAGCAGCCCCCTCCTAAGGGGCAGGTTGCAG
>CAZMRS010000020.1:0-12577 GCA_964568435.1 uncultured Boseongicola sp.
AGTAAATGACACTGTTGCCCGTCTACCGTCGGTCTCCACGTCTTGTCGGAACGTTGTGACTTCGAAAGAGGCGTTGTTGACAACGAGCGTTACCGTCCCGTGTTCAATGCCAGTCGGAACCGCTTTGACGTCAGGCTGGTTCGCGAGCGATATTACTGTTTCAGGTCTTGCAGAGGTAGCAAGGTCGATATCTGTAACCGGCTCTCCCAAAAGGGCGTTTCTGACGCATCCGCCAACGGCATAAACCAGATGCCCGTCCTCTGTAAGAAGATCGAAGACGCGTTGCGTCTCTGTGGCGGTTAGCCAGGGTTCATCAATTTCCGTCATCAACCATCCGGTCTGCCAACGCGCAAAGCATCCGCGCTGTTGCTCCCCAGATGTAATAGGGTCCCCATGGCACCGTAAAGTAGGCGCGTCTGACACCACGCCACCGCCGACCTTCAACGGAATAAAGGGATCGGTTCAACACATGTGAAAGCGGGACCTCAAAGACCTCTGCGACCTCACCCGTTTCGGGTGTTGGTGTGAAAGGTGCCCGAACCAGCGCGATGACAGGCGTAACTTCGAATCCGGTGACCGTCTCATGGCACGGAAGCGTACCGAGAACATCGAGATTGCTCCGAAAAAGTCCGATCTCTTCTTCCGCTTCACGACAGGCGGCCGCAACAACATTGGCATCGCCTTGGTCAAGCTTCCCGCCTGGAAAAGCGATTTGCCCAGGATGATGTTTAAGGGTCGAAGCTCTCTTCGTCAGAAAGACCCTCGGTTCGGCGTCCGATTCTCGGATCGCAATTAGAACCGCCGCCGTCCTTAGTTTTCTGCCCTCTGGCAGGGAGACATCTGCGTTTAGGTCGTAGTCGGAAGACGGTCGACCCGGGCGATCAAGGGCCCGGATCAGCTCATTTCTTAAATCACTCTGCATTCTTTTCCGCTTCGAACCCAAGTGTTTTGGGGTCGAACTCGTAATGCGCCCCACAGAACTGGCAGTCGGCAGTAACGATGCCCTCGTCAGTTGTCATATGTGCGATATCGCGGGCAGAGTAGATCGACAAAGACTGTCGCACGCGGTCATCTGAGCACGTGCATCCAAACTGCACCGGCTGGGCTTCGAACACGCGCGGCGTGTCCTGATTGAACAAGCGCACCAGCAAGTCTGTCGGCTGTACCGTTGGTCCAATCAGCTCAATGTCATCGGCCGTGTCGAGCAGAACGTTCACATGACTCCAGTGATCGTTCTCGTTGTCGTCAAGTATATCCTCGGCCTCAAGCAAGCCGCCCTCGCCTGAGCCACCTTCTGCAGCTGCAATCGAGGCTTTCGGCATTTGTTGAAGCATGACACCGCCGGCCCGCCAATGCAGGTTTTCCCCTGGTTGTGCTGATTGTCCAAAGCTTACGGCAAATCGCGTGGGAAGCTGCTCGGATTGCGCGAAATAGGTTTGCGCGCATGCCGATAGAGAACCACCTGCAATCGGAGTGATCCCTTGATAGGGCGTCGTGTCCTGGCCCTGATCGATCAAGATGGCAAAGTATCCGTTGCCGATCTGTCCAAACGGATCGGCATTTAAGTCCAAACGCTCAGCATCGTAGCTCGCATAAGCACGGATTCGTGCCGGAGCGCCGTCCTTCGTTGGGCCATAGTAATCGGTTGCGATCAATCGCGCCGGGCCATCGCCACGAACTTGTATGGATAGTTTCCAACGCAGTTTTATCGTTTGACCAATAAGCGCTGTCAGCAATGCGGCCTCAGCCACAAGCGCCTCAATCGGTGCGGGATAGTCATGCTGCGACAATACTTGCTGCAGCACGCCGTCAAGACGCGCAATCCGGCCGCGCGTGTCTGTGCGGTCAAGTTGGAACGGTAGGACTGTATCGTCCCAAGCGATTTTTGATCCAGAAGTCATTGGGGTTTCCTTGCGCAGCGCGCGGGTGCATACCGCGACTTTATAGGTGCTGCAAGTCGAGGACCAAGCGCATGATTCCTAGAGTGGGCGAACCTGTCATAGCGGGTATGCGCTACAGGCCGCGTCCAGGCGCCTACGCGATACTCATGCGGCGCGGGCAGGTACTGCTTACGCACCAATCTCGACCCGAGCCCGAGTTTCAACTTCCAGGCGGCGGAATAGACAAGGGTGAACAAGTAATCCCAGCCTTGCACCGTGAGGTATTCGAGGAAACAGGATGGCGCGTCAGCGGTCTTAAACGTCTCGGGGCATATCGCCGTTTCTCATATATGCCTGAGTATGATTTATGGGCCGAAAAGGTTTGTCATGTTTTTATCGGCCGCCCCACATTCGCATTGAGTGGCCCGACAGAACCACATCACGAGGCGGTTTGGGCGAACATTCCTACCGCAGTAGAACTTCTGGCTGGGGATGGCGATCGGTTGTTTTTGAGCGATTTTCTTTGAAGAGTTCTCATTCCTTCAACTCAATGAATACCGCCGAGAGATCGTCTGGAAACTCTTCAAGCCCGGAAGCACTTTTGAGAGCCAAATGAAGCCCATTTATAAAGTCCGGCCCCTTTAAGCCCGAAATTCGCGCCAAGAGCGCACTTAAACCGTCCTCTTCCAAAAGTTTGCCTTCGGCATCCACCGGACACTCTGTCAAACCATCTGAGTGAAGTAGTAATCGGTCGCCTTTGCCAAGATGCGCCTCAAAGCTTGTGAATTCCGCGCCCGGGATCAAACCAATCGGCATGCCGAAAGACGAAACATAGTCGACCTGCCCGTCAGCGCGCAAAATCGCCGGGTTTGGGTGTCCGGCTTGAGCCATTGTTACCTTTCCAGTTTCAAAATCGAGGTCGGCCAGTACCATCGTGAAGTAGCGGTCCGTCTCAATCTCGGCCAAGAGAAGGTCGTTCAGCATCACGCAGACCTCATCTGGAGGGCGCATTTTGCGAACGCCGGCAGCATCTACAGTAAGTGCTATATTTCGTTCGGGTGACGCAGGATTAAGAAGACCGGCAACTCTGGCGGTCATTAAGGCCGAGGCAACCCCATGTCCGGCAACATCGACTGCATAAATGCCGTATCGGCTATCGGAGATGGGAAACAAACCACAGAGATCGCCGCCTACGTGTCCGCTTGGCTCATAGAGAAGCGATACTTCTCCCTTTCCCAAATCGTAGTGCCGCTGAGGAACAAGTGCCTGCTGGAAGCTTCGTGCCTCCTGGAGATCTCGATCAACGGCGGAATACAGACTTTGCAGTTCTGCCAAAGTGTTCTGCAATTGGTCGCGCTTTTCTTTAAGGTCGTTTTGCGCCAGCAGAATGCGCTCGCCTGCCTTGATCCGGGCTTTCATCTCGACCGTGTTGAAGGGCTTGGACAGGAAATCGTCTGCGCCGCTATCAAGTCCCTCGGCCAAGACATCACGCTCAGTTTGTGCAGTCAGTAGAATGAAATAGGCGGGTTGTTCACCCCTCAAAGCGCGAAACGCGCGACAAAACTCCACACCGGACATGCCCGGCATCATCCAATCGCTGATCACGAACGATACATCTTCGCGCTGGCAAATGCGCAACGCGGCCTCGCCACTGTCTGCCTCCAGCGTTCGATGTCCCCATCGCGTCAGCGTCTTTGACAGAAGTTTTCGCTGCGCACGACTGTCATCCACAACGAGAATGCAACATCTCGCATTCTCAGGCTGCGCCTCAGGCTCTTCTGTCAACACCAAGTTCATAGACCCGGTATCCGCCACGCGGGTTAATTCTCAATGAAGCATTGGGCAGCAAAACCGCGCACTGCTTCAAGGAAACTTTAACTCCCAACCACTTAGACACTCCGGGAAAGGGATCAGAAATGATTGATTGGGCGCGCGTTGCTGAACTTCGAAACGAGGTAGGTGAAGAAGATTTTGACGAAGTGGTTGAGATCTTTTGCGAGGAGGTTTCTGAGATTCTTGACCAGCTTGATCTCACCGAGATCGAGAAAGCAAAAACAGATCTACATTTCCTGAAAGGCAGCGCTGCAAATGTCGGAATGAAACGCCTCAGCGACGTCTGCGCTGACGCTGAGCACCAGGTGAGCGCTGGAAGGCCTCACGATGTGGATCTGCTGAAACTGAGATCAGCCTACGATGCTTCAATTGAAGAGCTACGAAGTTAGCGCCTGAATCTTGTCACTGGAAAGCCTTCGATTCGTTATCGCCAAACTAGAGTCTCTTGAAGAACGCGAACGATTGTTGAGGTTTGAGATGCAATTGCGTTCTCAGATTGGGCACTTCTCACTTTGGGGAAACAAACTCTTAGTTTGGCGCAACAAACCGCCGAGCTTAGTTCGAACAACAAGACGCGCCACACGGCTATAGGCTAACTTTGACCAAATTCCGCGAGACGTGTTCAGGGATACTGCGTGATGAAAACTGTTATCAAAGCCAGCTTAACCGCCATGTTGGTTACCGCCGTTTCTTCAACTTCGCTGGGTGTGGTTGGGTCAGCTCTCTTGGTCGAGCCCGCCTTTGCCAAATCGGAAAAAGCAAACAGCAAGTCGAGCGAGGCTCGTGGAAAGGGCCAAAAAGAGAAATCCAATCGCGGAAAGGGAAGGGACAAGTCGTTAGGCAAAGGCAAACCAAACGGCCTAGAAACACTATTCGGAAAGCTGATTGGTGAGGAAAGGCGCAAGCCAAAGGCTTCCAAGCAGGCCAGCGCTAAACTGGCCTCAAAGAAGCATTCGAAGAATAGTGAGTTCCACCCAAGCGAGCTTGGCAACATGAACGGCGCGCTTAATGCCAATGTGAATGCGGTCCTTGCTCACCTCCGCAATGGGAACAAAAACGGGCCAGTCGGTCAGGTGGCGGCTCTTATGGCGGCTACGGTGAATGCTGAGGGGGATCAGCAAATCGTCGGCTTGGAAAACGCGTATGTGGTTTTGGACGGAGCGATCAGCGAGTTTGGAAGTGTTCAAGGTTACTTTGATAGCTTGGACGCAGCAGCAGACGCCGAGCGCGTTGCATCGATTGAAGACTACCTAAGCGTCTATGGCGACGACGCGAGCGGAGAGGAGGCAGCAAACGCCTTAAAGCTTGCTCTCGATGGAACAGTGTATGAGGACAGCCCGGATCCTTTGGGTGACTACCAGACAGTCATCAATGATGCGCGCGACGCTGCCCGGGATAATGAAATCGAAAACGCCGTCGTTGCGACAGGATACCAAACCTCCGACGGTTCGTTCACAACGGATCGCCCGTCCGAAACTGATCCCGAAGCTTTGGCGGAAGCTGAAAGCGATCTGCAGGCAGAGGCAGATGCAGAAGCGTCCATTCTTTCGTACTGGAACAAGAACCCAGGAGGGGAACCAAGCGAGGAAACTGGCTACACAGCTGAGGAAGAGCAGCTGTTGAAGGACCTTCGTGATCGCTTTACCGAAGATGAGCTTCAGTCCATCCGCGATACTGCCACGGTCGATCCGACAGCCAGCGAAGAGGACAGCTGCGCACCCGAAGACACGGAGTGCGAAACGGATGATCTTGCGAGCCTTTGATCTGAGGCCATGCCCTTAGCAGGGGGAGTAATGCGGTGCGACCTCGGTTGCCTGCATCGTCATCTTGTTCCTTTGGAAAAAACGCCTTAAAGGCTCGGCGTTGACGCGCGAAATCCAAGGAAATGACATGTCCGCACCAAAGAAAGTTGTCTTGGCCTATTCCGGCGGCCTCGATACGTCGATCATTCTGAAATGGCTGCAAACAGAATACGGCTGTGAAGTCGTTACGTTTACTGCCGATCTCGGGCAAGGTGAGGAGCTGGAGCCGGCGCGAAAGAAGGCCGAGATGCTCGGCGTTTCCGAGATCTTCATCGAGGATCTGCGCGAAGAATTCGTTCGCGACTTTGTTTTTCCTATGTTCCGTGCCAACGCGCTATACGAGGGGCTGTACTTGCTTGGCACGTCTATCGCCCGCCCCCTCATCTCGAAACGCCTTGTTGAAATCGCTGCGGAAACGGGTGCGGACGCGGTATCTCACGGTGCGACCGGTAAGGGCAACGATCAGGTCCGTTTTGAGTTGAGCGCCTACGCGCTGAACCCGGACATCAAAGTGATCGCTCCTTGGCGCCTATGGGATTTGACGAGTCGCACCAAGCTGATTGATTTCGCTGAAAAAAATCAAATTCCTATTGCAAAAGATAAGCGCGGCGAAGCACCATTCAGTGTCGACGCCAACCTGCTGCACACATCGTCCGAAGGCAAAGTTCTGGAGGATCCTGCAGAAGAAGCGCCGGACTACGTCTATCAACGAACAGTCCATCCGGAAGACGCCCCAGACCAGCCTGAGTTCATTGAAATCGGGTTCGAAAAGGGTGATGCGGTTTCGATTGACGGTGTTGCAATGAGCCCTGCGACGATCCTGACGGAGCTTAACGGGCTCGGCGGTAAACATGGAATTGGTCGTCTCGATCTTGTCGAGGGGCGCTTTGTTGGAATGAAGTCACGGGGCATTTACGAAACGCCAGGCGGCACAATTCTTTTGGAAGCACACCGCGGGATCGAGCAGATCACTTTGGATCGTGGGCAGGCACACCTGAAAGACGAATTGATGCCGAGATATGCGGAGCTCATCTACAACGGTTTCTGGTTCTCTCCTGAACGTGAGATGCTTCAAGCGGCCATCGATCATTCGCAAGTGCACGTGACAGGCACAGTCAAAGTTAAGCTTTACAAAGGCTTAGCGCGCACAGTCGGGCGCTGGTCAGAACATTCGCTTTACTCGGAAGCACACGTGACTTTCGAGGAGGACGCTGGTGCATATGATCAGAAGGACGCACAAGGCTTCATCCAGCTAAACGCTCTTCGCCTGAAGCTTCTGGCGGCTCGCGAACGTCGCTTGAAGAAGTAGATCTGGCTTAGGCTGCTGGAATCTTTAGAGATTCCAGCTCTCGGTAAAAGGGCATTGCTTCTTCGGCCAAGTTCTCCAACAGGCCATCTAGCGATGGCAGTGGGCCCTCGGCGCCGGCGAAACCTGTCGAGTTGTGGACCGATCTGTACCAATGCGGGGCCCAAGCGCCATCGAACGATTTGGGGCCCGATTGCCAGCTCAACATGGCGTCGTCCCAGTCTAAACCGATGATATTGCAGAGCTTTTGAAGCATCTCTTTCGGGTCGCGGCGGATATCGTCGCTATCAATGACCGGTCCCGGAAAGCGTTTGTACAGGTCAATTTGCTGTTTAAAGCCAATGTCTTGTAGTGTTGGCGACTCGCGTTTGGCGGCATAACTGGCGACCACCCTCACAGGATGGCGGATCAGGTGGACATTCACACAATCCGCTGCCCAGTTCAGCGGGAAACTGTCGCACATGTGAAATCCCATGTGCTTCATATACCAATGTTTTTTTCCGTCTGGCACGGTTCCCGAAATCGTATCCGCTACGGTTTTTGCATCGGTTTCATGTGCGGAGAGGACCTCGTCCCGCATGGGGTGGTCAATTCCGGTTTCCTGAAGATATGCCGCGTAAAACGGCTCGTCCCAGGCAGCAAAATCCTCCCTGTTTCCAAAGGCATACATCATCGCGGTCGAGAGATTTCGTGGGCCGCTCCACATCGCTATCTTCATAATCGGTACCGCGTCGGTATTACGTCGGTATTACGTCGGTGCATGCGTTCTGGGCTAACACGCAATGTTAAGGAAAGTCTGCACATATGCGCGACGCTAAATCCCCCGAGCCGCGGAAACAATACCACTTCGAGCGCCCTCTCACGCGTCCGTGAATTGCCTTGAAGCGTTAGCCAAGGCAATTTCCTGGCCACCATTGGGGGAAGTGATGATCTTCAGGAACATGAGCAGCTGTTTGAAAGGCGTTCTTCTCGCCATCTTAATTTTGATTGGCGGCGGCGTGCAATTTGGTGCGGCGAAGGCAGAGGCAGAAGGCCGCGCGTATTTCGCGGGCGGTTGCTTCTGGTGTGTTGAATCTGACTTTGAACGTCTGCGCGGCGTTTACGAAGTGATCTCTGGATACACTGGGGGAGATACCGAGAACCCGGCCTACAAGGCAATTAAGGCAGGTGGAACAGGCCACTACGAAGCAGTCGAAGTTCAATACCATCCCGGCCAAGTGAGTTACGATCAGCTGCTTAATGCGTTTTTCCGATCAATCGATCCGACGGATGCCGAAGGTCAGTTCTGTGATCGCGGTGATGCATACCGGACAGCAGTTTTTGTTTCGAACGCCACCGAACGTAGGGCGGCGGAGCGTGCCCGCAGGAATGCCGAGCGCGAGTTGGGACAAGAGATCGTTACGCCAATTCTTGATGCCAACACTTTCTTTCCCGCAGAAAGTTACCACCAAGACTTTTACAAACAGACAGCGATCATCATGACGCGCCGCGGTCCTAGAACCAAAGCGAACGCATATAAGTTCTATCGCAAAGGATGTGGTCGCGATGCGCGTGTGATCGAGCTTTGGGGCGAAAAGGCGTTATTCGCCAAGGCCAATTCCTAGTCCGGCTAAAAGTCTTCAACTTCTGACAATGAAGGGATTGCATCTGCAGTCCCTTTTCTTGTGACTTTCAGCGCAGCCGCTTTGTTTGCCAGGCGCATCGCTTCTCGAGGCTCCACGCCTTTTGACAGGGCGGCGGCCAAGTACCCCGCAAATGTATCGCCTGCGCCAGTTGTGTCGACAGGCGTGACTTTGATGGCGGGAATATCGAAGCTGGCATGGTTTGTTGTGTCGATCCAACGCGCACCATCGCCGCCAAGTGTGACAACGATATGTGGAACTTCCAAGGAGAAGAGCGATTGCTGCAACGCGTCCTGAAGCTGCTCTGCTTCGATCTCGTTCAACAAAAGTGTATCGATCATCGGCAAAACTTTTTTGACAGCATTGCTGTCAAATGGGGCGGCGGAGTAAAATGTTCTTAGACCCAGATCTTTGGCGAAAAGCGCCGCCTCTTCCTGCATGTTTGTTTCGTTCTGCATCAACAGAATGTCGCCTCGTTCAGCCTCTTCCAAAGCACTGCGAATTTCCGATTTTTCGATGGCGCCGTTCGCGCCCGCGAGAATGACGATTGCATTCTCACCATCATCCGCAACATTAATAATAGCGTGGCCTGTGGGCTCGTTCGAGATTGCGACGTGATCCGTATTGACGCCAAAAGAGGAAAGGCGTTCGAAAATCCACTCTGCACCTGACCCGACTGCGCCGATGTGATTTACAGGTGCGCCTGCGCGGGCGGCCGCGACAGACTGATTTGCGCCTTTACCCCCAAGGCCGACGCCATGGTTCGTAGACGCGAGCGTCTCGCCAGGCGCCGGGATGTGCGGCACATCGTAAAACATGTCCACGTTGATAGACCCCAAGCACCAGACGCGCGCCATCATCCCACCTTCGATGCGGCAAGAACCGCCATGTTCATGATGTCGTTCACGCTTGCCACGGTTGGCAAGATTTGAATGGGTTTGTCGACACCCGTCAGGATTGGGCCAATCACTGTTGCGCCCGCCATTTCCTGCATGAGTTTGACCGATATCGACGCTGAGTGACGCGCCGGCACAACCAAGATGTTGGCTGGCCCTGTAAGACGCGAGAACGGGTAACTCTCTTGCGCTTGGGCGTTCATCGCCACATCAACTGTCATCTCACCTTCGTATTCAAAATCGACGTTCATTGTATCCAGCACCTTGGGTGCCTTGTGCATCTTTTCAGCGCGTTCGCTGACAGGATACCCGAAAGTGGAGAAGCTCACAAAAGCGACGCGCGGCTCAAGTCCGAGTCCGCGAGCAACCTTAGATGCCTGAATCGCGATCTGTGCAAGATCGTGGTCGGAGGGCCATTCGTGCACCAGCGTGTCGGCGATAAGAACGATGCGGCCTTTGTGAAGCAGTGCGGTCACCCCCACCGCACCGTCTTCGGCCCGGGCATCGAAGACGTGATTAATAAGCTTCAGAACGTGTGCGGATTTCCGAGTTGCCCCGGTCACCAGCGCGTCGCCATGGTCATGCGCCAGCATCAGGGCGGCAAAGACATGGCGATCCCGCGCGGCAAGGCGATGAATGTCTGTCGCGTCGAAGCCTGTGCGTTGCAGGCGGTTGTAGAGGAAAGACTTGTAGGTCTCGAGGTGGTCAGTGTTGGCCGCGTTGACGACGTTGATCTCGCCAACTGCATCACCCAGGCCTTCTGCCTGCAGCTGTTGCGCGACGTCGGCTTCACGACCCACAACGAGAGCTTGACCGAAGCCGTTACGATGATAGGCAACGGCCGCGCGAAGCACTCGAGGATCATCGCCTTCTGCGAAGATCATTCTTGATTGCGCAGCGCGAGCCCGAGCGCTGATCGAACGCAGTATCGACGCCGTTGGGTCCATGCGTGATTTGAGCTGTAACTCATAGGCTTCCATATCGACGATGGGACGGCGCGCGGCACCGGTGTCCATGCCTGCGCGTGCAACGGCCGGCGGCACTCGGAAAATCAGGCGTGGGTCGAATGGAGTTGGGATAATGTAGTCGCGTCCGAAGGTGAGTTTCCTCCCGTAGGCCATGGCGACCTCATCGGGCACGTCTTCGCGAGCAAGCGCTGCAAGCGCTTCCGCGCATGCGATTTTCATCTCGTCGTTGATAGCACGCGCATGGATGTCGAGCGCGCCGCGGAACAGATAGGGGAAACCAAGGACGTTGTTGACTTGGTTCGGGTAATCGGACCGACCTGTTGCAACAATGGCGTCTTCGCGGACTGCTTGTGCGTCTTCTGGTGTGATCTCGGGGTCGGGGTTGGCCATGGCGAAAATCACCGGGTTCGGGGCCATGCTTTCCACCATTTCGGAGGTGACTGCGCCTTTGACGGAGACGCCGAGAAAAACATCGGCATCGACCATTGCTTCTTCCAGAGACCGGAGCTTTGTGGAAATGGCATGCGCAGATTTCCACTGGTTCATGCCGTCTTTGCGACCCTGATAAATGACACCTTTGGTGTCACATACAATGCAGTTTTCATGGCGCGCACCCATGCGTTTCAGAAGCTCGATGCACGCGATCCCGGCGGCCCCTGCCCCGTTCAAGACGATTTTAACGTCCTCGATCTTTTTGCCTGAAATGTGGAGCGCGTTGATCAGTCCGGCGGCACAAATCACGGCTGTGCCGTGCTGGTCGTCGTGAAAGACGGGGATGTCCATCTCTTCTTTGAGGCGCTGCTCGATGATGAAGCACTCGGGCGCCTTGATGTCTTCGAGGTTCACGCCCCCAAATGTCGGGCCCATGAGCCGAACGGCATCACAAAAAGCATCGACATCTTCTGTATCGAGCTCGATGTCGATGGAATTCACGTCAGCGAACCGTTTGAACAGGACGGACTTGCCTTCCATCACAGGCTTGGAGCCCAGCGCACCAAGATTTCCCAGGCCGAGTACAGCCGTACCGTTAGAAATTACGGCGACGAGGTTTCCCTTATTCGTGTAGTCATACGCGGTCTCGGGATTTGCCGAGATCTCCTCGCACGGCACCGCCACCCCGGGGGAATACGCCAGCGACAGATCGCGCTGAGTCGTCATCGGAACGGTCGCCTGAATTTCAAACTTCCCCGGACTTGGGTGCATATGAAAATTCAGCGCATCTTCACGCGTAAATCGTGTTCTGGCCATGTGCCGCGTCCTCCCGTTGGCCCGTATACCTTAGGGAGTCGCGCGTCAGGGGCAAGACGATTGATTTCTTGCTTTCGCCCGGCTTTGGGGCTGGTTAGATTCGCCTTAAACACTCTGGGGGAGTGACCCGTTGACCGTTCAAAATGCTGCTGTCACCCCGATGATGGCACAGTACCTTGAGATCAAAGATGACCATCCGGACGCCCTGCTGTTTTATCGGATGGGCGACTTCTATGAGCTGTTTTTTGATGATGCGGTCGCCGCTGCCGAGGCTTTGGACATCGCGCTGACCAAGCGTGGAAAACACCTTGGCGAGGACATCGCCATGTGCGGTGTGCCGGTTCACGCTGCCGAAGGGTATCTTCTGACGCTTATCCGCAAGGGCTTCCGCGTGGCCGTCTGCGAACAATTGGAGAGCCCAGCCGAGGCCAAGAAGCGCGGGTACAAGTCAGTTGTGAAGCGCGGCGTCGTTCGTTTGGTAACTCCAGGAACGTTAACTGAAGAAACGCTGCTGGAGGCGCGCCGTCACAACTTTCTGGCAGCTTTGAGCGAGGTTCGCGGAGAGGCGGCGATCGCTTGGGTGGACATTTCAACAGGGGAACTGCGCGTTCTGGCGACACCAACTGAGCGGTTTGCCCCGGAACTTGCTCGGTTGTTGCCGCGGGAAGTGCTGGTTTCGGAAGCAAAAGACGCGGAATTCGCTGATTTAGTGACTGAATCAGGTGCATCTACGACGCCATTGCCTGGTGGTAGTTTCGACAGCCAATCTGCCTTGAAGCGGCTGACCGGGCTTTTTGAAGTTGAAAGCCTCGACGCTTTCGGTGCGTTCGAGAGAGCGGAAATCTCGGCGCTTGGGGCCATCATCGACTATCTGGAGCTTACCCAGAAAGGGAAGTTGCCTCTTCTGCGACCGCCGATCCGGGAATTGAGTGGCGGCACCATGCAGGTTGACGCGGCGACTCGTCGGAACCTCGAGCTGACGCAATCTTTGACGGGTGGTCGCCAGGGGTCCTTGTTGGCCA
>CAZMRS010000021.1:0-12388 GCA_964568435.1 uncultured Boseongicola sp.
GAAACTGGTAGGGTTCCATGAGCGTCGTCACCTACTTCGTGGAAACGGCTGAAGGATATCTCAATACCGCCGCCGAGACGCAATTCGGCGCGGTCGCCGCAACTGTCGGAACGATGCTCGTACTTGGCACCACACTCGTCGTCATCTTGGTCTTCATCAACATGATCTACCAATATCGCGCGATGGATGGGCGGACGGCATTTTGGCTGGCTGTGAAAGTCGGACTGATAGGTGTCTTTGCCACCAACTGGGTTCAGTTCAACTTCGTTTCCGCAGCGATCCTGAACGGGATCGACAGCATTGCAGGATCGCTTGTGGCCTCGGTCGGCGGCGGATCACCCGGACCATCCGGCACCTTCGCAGAGGAGTTCGACGACCTGATCGCAGCGCTCGGGGACTACCTAAATGCTGCGGGGTCTGAACTGAACTGGATGGCCGGTGCCCTGTTGGACACCCTTGGGGTTTTGCTGCTCTCGATCCTCGGTGGCTTGGCGGCGTTTATCGTCGTTGCGTCCAGGCTCATGATCGCTCTGTTGATCGGGATTGCGCCAGTCATGATCTTCCTGACCCTGTTCGAAGTGACCAAGGATTATTTCGCGCGTTGGCTTTCAGCGCTGATTTCCTTCGCAATGTACCCGATCGTTGTTGCCGGCGTGTTCGCGACCATCACGGGTGTCTCGCGTGCGCTTCTTGCTGAGTTGGGCGACCCGGAAGGCGCCTCCAACATCGGCGCGCTCATTCCGTTCTTCATGATGGTGCTGATGGCAAAGGGGTTCATCATCGCAACGCCCTTCCTGGTTCGGGCGATTTCGGGCAACATCATGATGCCAGCACTGTCGGCCGGGTTCGGGGGAAGCTATGCCTTCGCCAGAGGGCTCGCAGGTAGCCAGCAAGTCTACAACCGCTACGCCATCGGAGGTGCGACTGGCGCGGAATACGCAGCTCTGCGCGCGCGACAATTCTTTGGTGTGCAAGCGTTGCCAAGCCGACCCAATACTGCGGGTGGGCCAACCGCAGCTCCTTCCGGCGACGCAACCGGCACAGGAGCCCGAATGCTGGCGCAGCTTTCAAGGCTGGGTCGCCTCGGCAGGCGGTGAACGGTCCGGCCCAGAGCCGACCTTGAGCGCACAGACTGGATGCTGCCGTCGCTGCCCGTTTTGCCGCCACTCGCTGCAATGGCAAAATTCACGGTGATGATAGACAAAACCACTCGACACAAAGGTGCTATGTTGAAATCTGTAGAACTAGCGACATTCGTGCGGCGAGATCACACTCAGGCATTCTAGTTAGATCGTTGACGGCCAACCAAAGCCAAAACGGGAAAGATAGTACTTCTTCTTCAAGTAGGCGAGGTCGCTCTCCCATTCCACAATCGCGTCAGCGAGGGCGCTCCGTCGGCGTCGCTTCGCGTTTCGGGCAAAGGCAGCAATCGTTTCCGCCAGCTTTTGCAGTCGCGCTGCAGAACCTGGTTCAGACCATTGCTCGTAGTATTCCAGTGACCAGTAGATCGGCAGTGTTCCCGTCACGACGCGATCAAGGATGGCGCGCCTCGCGCCCTCTGGCAGGCCATTCGTACGGCCGACTCGATACTCAAGATATCCAAGCATGCCCTCGGTGGGTGCTTTGCCGATCTCGAAACCACCTCCACCTCCGTCGGCATCCGTGCTGGGCCATGTAAAATATTCAGGATGCTTCCGGATATGCGGCAGCCGACGTTTCCACTCCTTCTCGATGGCCTCAACTATCCGGTTGGCAGCCTCGTGTTTGAAAGCCTGCGCGGGGTCCCCAAGCCGCAAGACGTTCTGAAGCCAAAGGCCATGCAACCTCTCGTGCTCCATTCCTTGGATCCCATCGATGATCGCTGCCTCGGCCCCGAGGATGTTCGCGCGTTTGACAGGTTTGGCCACTGGCAATTCGCGAGCCGGGCGTTTCGCCGTCTTCTTCCGCGAGACCTTTCTCAGCTCCGTTGCCAAATCCCTGCTGGCAAGCTCATCCGGCATGGGCGGCAAAGCGTCCGTATCACGCGCCTTTTCTCCTGCGAGGGTAAGGCTCAAGGCGGCGTAGGTCTTCTTGGGGTAACCGGGCCTTGGGCGTCGCGACTGTTCCACTAGCTGGGTTTTCTTGAGCCATGATAGCGCGATATCGAAATTGTTGTGGAACGTGTTCTTGGTCCCAGCAGGAACCGCGACGTTGATTTTGCCGTAAGGGAAATTGAACGCATCAGCGACGGATTTTTGCACATCACTGATCGAAAGGTCGGGCGCATGCAGGGCGTGCAGGATAGGGCGTAATAGAAAACCAAAGGCTGGGATGTCCTGCGCGTGTTCCGTCATACCGTGGCTTTACGTGTGCTTCATCATTCCATCGACTGAGGTAGCTTTGATATATTTTGCCGGATTGGGATCGGCGGCAATGGCGGCGAAGTGTTTCTCTCCACACTTGATCTTCGCGCCTTCCTGATGGCGCAGATCATCCCACCAGCCACTACTTTTGGTTTCGACGACGAAGTAAAGCCTTTCTGCTCCGTCTTCCTCGACCAGAACCGCCCAGTCTGGATTGTAAGTGCCGAGCGGGGTCGGGATCTTGAACCATGCTGGAAGCTTTGCGTAGACTTTCACGGCCTCGTTGGCCTCAAGGTCTTCAGCGAATTTGCGTTCCGTTCCCTCAGAATCGTAGACTACATACTCAAATACAGATTTCGCCGTCTGAATTGCATTCTTCAGGTACGTTTTAAGCTCTTCTTGTTCAAAGAGTTCCTGGCAGTAGAAGTGGTCGTCACCAATCCGTTGATAGCGAATACCGTCAACCAGCGCTAAGCGCTTGGTACGATTGATGGCCTCGGCACATTGGTCGATAAACTGTTGTGGATTGCGTTTGAAGTCTTCAACGCGGTCGCTCTTCAGCAAAATATCCACGATGCTGCTGCGTGTCAGTTGGGTCTTATCTTGGAGGTCCGTGATGATGTCAGGCAGCTCGATATCGTCCTCATTGATTGTCGTGAAAGCACCCTGACGTCCATCTTTTGCGGATACACCGCCCTTACCGATTTCCAGTCCAGCCGTTCTGAACCTAGCTCGGGTTTTTGTGATCGGGTCGCTTTTTCGGATCGCTTCAGCGGCGTCGTCGACCAGCTTAGAGTTATCGAATTTAACCCGATACGTCGTTTTATGTTTGATCCGATCCCATAGAGCTTTGAACTCTGGGCTTTGAAGTACCGCCTCTCGTGTTCGAATAACTTTTCGATCATCCGCGTTCTTGATGTCCAGGCGGCCAGCAAGCTTTTTCAGGATTCCTTCAATCTGGCTGGCTTGATCCTCGAACTCCTCGGGCAGCTGAAGGGTGCCGTCTTTCAGGACCGTTCGGAGGCTGTCTTGAACCTTACCCTTCCCATCAATGAGATCCGCTGCTTTGAGATGCTCCCACAGCCGTTCGGATGCGGCTGCACCCAAAGGCTGAAGGGTTCCATCGTCGTTCTTCACTTGCAACGAAGCAAATTGATGCCGTTCAACAATACCAAACTTGATGCCGGTATCCTTTTCGATCTCCGTCTGCAGGTTCTTGGCAAATTCTTCATAGCTTTCGGTGGCGACGACAGTCAGCGTATTGGTGTCGTTGCCTCGGATGCGCCGACCTTTTTCTGTCCCGTCGGAGTTTACTGCCAACCGAAGGCCCCGGCCAATTGTCTGACGGCGTTCCCGTTCGGTGTTCATGTCCCTGAGCGTGCAGATCTGGAACACATTGGGATTGTCCCAGCCTTCGCGCAAAGCGGAGTGGGAGAAGATAAACTTGAGCTTCGTGTCAAAGCTCAAGAGCTTTTCCTTGTCCTTCATAATCAGGCTATAGGCGCGCTCAGCATTGTCGCGATTAGCTTGGTTGTTCTCAGCAGTTTCAGTCCATCTTTTGTTCTTGTCGATCGAGAAGTAGCCATCGTGCGCGTCGGCGGCCTCCAGTTCAAAGTCGATGGACCCAAAAAGTGTCTGGTAGTCCGATGACTTGGCGAGCTTGGCGTACTCTTCCTCAAACATCTGGGCATACTTGCCCTTAATTTGGTTGCCATCCTCGTCGTACTGCCGATAATGTTCCACCGTATCGATAAAGAATAAGCTCAGCACCTTGATGGGCCGACCAGTTTCCTTGAACCGAAGCTCCTTGTCGAGATGTTCTTTGATCGTTCGCCGGATCATCAAACGCTTCTGTGCGTCTGGATCGACGCCACCGTGTGACATGCCGGGCTTCAGCACCTTGTCCAGGCCAGGGCCTTTGATCTCAATCGTCTCTTCCGGCCCGACCGTGATCGTGCCGATCTGCATATTCTCGTAGATCGCTCGGTTCGCCAGTTGCTCCAGATCGTCGCCATCTTCGACCGTCAAAATCTTTCGTTTCACTGCCTTTCCGCTGGCCACATCCAACTCGACCTTGGCCGTAATCGTGCCTTGCCGATTGTGGGTTGAGATGAGTTTGACATACGGCTTGTTATGCCCGCCCTCGATCTCCAGGGACGCCACCTCGATCTGCTTCACCAAGCCGCGTTCGTAAGCGTCAACGGCATCGAGCCGGTAGACCATGTGATGCTTCTGGATATGCGTTGCTGAGTAGCGCAGCGTGCAAAGCGGGTTCATCGCCTGCAGCGCCGTCTTACCGGCCCCTTTAAGGCCCCCGTCAACACTCTGAGGTTCATCCACGATGATGATCGGGTTGGTCGCCTTGATCAGATCAATGGGCTTCTCGCCGCCCGTATTCTCGTTCTCTTTGTAGAGGTTGTTCACGTCCTTCTTGTTGATCGCACCCACGGTCGTGACCATGATCTGGATCGTCGAGCTGGTGGCAAAGTTGCGCACCTGTCCCAGCTTCGAGCTGTCATACTGGAAATACTCATACCCCTTGGCCTTCGGGTAGAGGTTTTCAAAATGTTCGCGCGTGATCTCAAGCGTTTTGTAGACGCCTTCCTTGATGGCCACCGAGGGCACAACGATCACGAACTTGGTGAACCCGTATTCATGGTTCAACTCGAAAATCGTGCGCAGGTAGACGTAGGTTTTCCCGGTCCCGGTCTCCATCTCGACGGTGAAGTCACCCGATTGCAACACCGTGTCCTGCGCCAGGCCGTTGCGCAGCTGAATGTCGCCAAGATTTTCCAAGAGCTCATCGTCGACCAGCTGCAGACGGTTTCCGACGCCCAACTCGTTCTCCTGCAGCCCAAGCGTTCCCTGTGGGCCGCTTTCGGGGCGGTAGGTAACGGTGAACTCAGAGCGTGAGATCTCTTGGCCCTTGAACAAATCCACTACCGCCGCGATGGCGGCTTGCTGGTAGTCCAGATCATCTTCGAAATGCAGTTTCATCTTTGACATGGCGATTGATCTTACAGGCTACGGACGTGAGAAATGCCGTTCTGTTCCAGAATGGCGGCCATGTTGGTCTTGGCGATGTCGTCGGCAAAGGCGCTATCGCGGAAGAAGACATGCGTGTCGGTCTCCGGGGCCAGTTCCTTGTGCCAGTCCAAGATGCCCTGGGCGACGTCATCGACGTCAGATGCCGCAATAGACGTATCGAGGCACGCAAACAGGACGCCGTAACCGATGCTGTAGATCGTTTTGCCTGATGCCTGCCGCTCTTCGATTGGGACAGACAACTCTACACCTCGTTTGAGCAAGAGCTCGTACAAAACGTCGGTCTCGCTTCGCCCCTCCACAAGGTGCTCTTTGTGGGACAAGAGAGTTTCTTCCAAGTCTGACCTATCTGGGTTCCAAGCGCGGATGTTGCTGGAAGACAGACGGAAAACTCGAAAGCCGACGTCAGTATTCTTGCTGGGATAATCTTCCCGCACCTTTTGCCCTGCGCGGCGAAGTCGTTCTTTGGCCACCTCAGCGATGTTTGCCGGAAATCCGTTCTGCTGACAGAAGTCGAAAGCAGCACGCTGTTCGTTCTTGGACCCATCAAGATGTTCTGGCAATTGGACTAGAATGAAGCGCAGCCTGCTATCGTCTCTAGCGTTGTTGAGCATGCAGGCGTGGCCTGTGGACCCAGAGCCAGCGAAGAAATCCAAAACAACATCGTCCTCCGACGCGAGAAGACTGATCAGCTTGCCCAGTACATCGGTGTTCTTTGGGAATGTGAACACACCTGGCCCCAGCAATGCTTCGACCTGTAGCGTCGCACTCCGGCCATCCTGATAGAAATGCGAAGGAAACGGTTCAAAGGCCGTCTCTTTTAGGTAGCTTTTCCTGTTCGGAATTGTTGTTTCATCAACGCCAAAGTGGATCCGAGGGGGGTCTTGCTCTAGCGCCCAGTTTGTTTTGTCTTCGTCCCAACGCCAACCCGTAGAGGGTTTCTTGCATGACTTACCTGTTATCGGATGGAAGATGTCATGCCGGGGGCGGCTAGCTCGTCCATCGTCAGGACCAGCAAAGTCTGCAGCAAAATAGAGACCACGCTCATCGGACCAATTGTAGTGCTTATGCGACTTTCTAGGATCTCCTGCCTTTAGGCTACGGTACCAGGCCATCATTTCTTCACGAATTTTCTCGTGGTCAGGATAGTGTCGATCTCGCGTTGAATTGTAATGCTCTAGAACTTCGTCTACGCCTTCTTTTCGATTTCTCCAAATACCAGCTTCTATGCACGCTGGCTTATCTTTAACGTAACACAATATGTACTCGTGAACCGACGCGATAAGCTTAGAGTCGCCCTTCTTTGATTTCTGCCAAACGATTTGTGCGACAAAGTTCTCTTCACCAAAAATCTCGTTACAAATCGACTTCAGAGTCCCAACTTCGTTGTCGTCAATAGAAATGAAAATTGCTCCGGTCTTGTGAAGTAGGTTCTTGGCAAGCTTGAGACGCGGATACATCATGTTGGCCCAAGCAGTGTGTTTGCGCCCTCCTGACTCTGTATTGCTTGAGAACTTCATGCCCTCGTCTGATATCTGTCCAGTATACTTCAGATAGGTATCAAGGTTATCGGTAAACCGGTCGGGATAAACAAAATCCTTGTCTTTGTTGTAGGGTGGATCGAGGTAGATTACCTTCACTTCACCAGCATAGCTCTTCTGCAGAAGTTTCAGCACTTCGAGATTGTCGCCCTCAATAAAGAGATTTTGTGTGGAATCCCATTCGACGCTTTGATCTGGGCAAGGCAAAAGTGTTCCAGTGCTTGGCGTCAAAGCAATTTGCCGCGCAGCTTTTTTCCCATGCCAATTGAGGCCGTATTTCTCCTCACCCTCATCCAAGACTTCTGCATCGCCCAACAATTGCCGCAGCACATCGAAGTTGACACCGTCCTCGGCGAAAGCATCTGGGAACAGCTCTTTCAGCTTTTCAATATTTTCGGAGACGATGTCGGCGCTTTGGCCGTCCTGTTGGGTAACGTTTTGCATGCTCGGTCTGTCTTTATTGGGAAGCGCCGGTCAATTCGGCTTCAAGTTGAACTATAACATCTTTCCGGGATTTGATCTCGGAATTCAAAGAGATTTTCCGCGCCATCTGGCTTTCGCGCTTGAGCGCGTTGCGCAGCTCCGCAATCTCACGCTCCAGCCCATCGATCTTTCGCAGCGCCGCCCGGTGCATGGGCGCGACCTTGGCCGAGGCCGCTTGAAACTGTCCAGTGCGCTCCGCCGCAATGAACGCGATAACCTGCGCCTGCAGCCCTTGGTACAGGGCGTAGAAGTTTGTGGCCGGTAGCTTCGACAGGGTCACTGAATCCAGAAACGCCGTTTCGATCTCAGTCGGTCCCGTCGGATCGAACCATGGGCTCAGCCAGCGCTCCTCCACCACGATCTTGGATGCATCCGCTTGGTTGATCCGCTTGTCGGCAACGCTCAGCGCTACCTTGCCTTCATGCTGAAACACCAACAGCAGTGGGTACGGGATCGCTTGCTGCATGAAGCTCGCCAGCCGTTTCACGCGGCTTGCGCTGGACAGGTCCACCGACAAGATCGCCACCTCTCCGTAGTCGCGTTCGTCGTCCGTGAAAGCAGAGAGGTTGATTGTGCTCGGCTTCAGTGTGTATCGCCAACGGATGCCTGACACGTCCTCGCTCAAAGCTTTCTTGTCCGCCGCCTTGAGCTCTGCGTTGTCGAGGAACAGTTTCTTGAAGAGCGGTTTGTCCAGGCGGCAGCTATCCGGGATGCGGAGGCGGTCGAAAAAGGCGTTGATCATGCGGCGGCCTTTATGATTAGAAAACTGACCACTTCGAAGTCACCTGCGTCCGCGCCGCCGCTGGCAGACAAGGTCGTGCCGCCACGGGCGAACAGGCTCTCCACGCCTTTCTCTTCAGTCTTGCCCACGATGCTCTCGACCGCGATCGCCAGAAGGTCCTTGTAGGGCTGCATGTTCCGCAAGTTCTTCGTACTTGTGTTCAGTGCGTCGATGGCGGCTTGGTCTACCTCGGTGGCGGTCGCGCCCAGCTTCTTTAGTAGGTCCAAGCTTTTCTTGGCCTGCATGTGATTGAACACGATTTCACCGGTTTCCGCCACATAGGCCAGGAAGTAGGGAGCGAGCGCGTATCCTTCGTTGGAATGAGCGGTGCCAGTTTGGTCGCGCAGACAGAAAATCACGCCTGGCACGGCTTCGGGAACCGAAGATGATACCACTGCGTGCAGCCCGGCGGGCGTGCGTTCAAGATCTTCTAAGTGTTCTTTAAGGTAGCCTGACAGATCCATTCGGAAGTCATTGAGCGTCAGGTCCGTGATCGAGACGCTGCCGTCCATGTCCTCCAAGTCGAGGACTGTATCCTGCAGCTGCTGCATTTGACGACGACGATACTCCAGGTCGTTCATTTGCTTTTTTTCGTCGTACTCAATGACGTTTTCTTCGCCGGTCGCAGAGATGTCCAACAGCACCATTCGACCGCTCACGCGGGCCTCAAGGTTGATGTATTCATCCAGCTCCATATTCGGCCAGAAATTGACTAACTGGATCGCGTCATTCTTGGAGCCGAGCCGGTCTACACGCCCAAACCGCTGGATAATCCGCACCGGATTCCAGTGGATGTCAAAGTTTATCAAGGTGTCGCAGTCCTGAAGGTTTTGACCTTCAGAGATACAATCTGTAGCGATCAAAATGTCGATTTCTTCTGTGGCTTCCGGATCAACCTTATCCCGCTCCTTCGACACGGGAGAGAAGTTGGTCAAGATGCCGTTCAGGTCTCGCGATATGCCGGTCAACGTGCACTTGTTGTTGCCACTGCCACCTGTCACCAAAGCGCTGTGCAGGCCACAGGTTTCCAGCGCCCAAGTGTTGATGTGCTGAAACAGATACTCGGCGGTATCTGAGAAGGCCGTAAAAACGATAAGCTTCTTGTTACCGTCGTTGATAGGGCTTTGGCTCTTTTCCAGGATCAACGCTTTTAATCGATCGAGTTTTGCGTCTTCTTCAGCGGTCACCTTGCGAGCTTCTTTCAGCAAGAACTCCAGCAAGATACGGTCTGCTTCTAGGTCTTGCCGCATCCGAAAGAGATCCAAATCCTGGATGAGGACTTTCACCTTGCGACCGATCATCAAATCATCGATATCCGCCGCATCCACCTGAATATCTTCGATGGAAAGCTCTTCGACTTCGGACGCTTCGTGCTCTTCGATCTTTCTGAGGAAGTCGACAACCTGAGCGTGGACCTTTCCCACGGTGAGCGCGAATGAGTGAATAGAGCTTTCCATGCGCTTGAGCATGTTGACGCGCATCAAATGGATCAGGCTGCGCTCACGATCGACTTGTTTGAGCGTCGATTTCCCACCCGCGACCTGTTGGTCGTACTTTCTGCTGTACTCTTCCTGCTTGTCGCTCAGCACATAGTCCAATGGCGCATAGGCGGCGAGGCTGAGCTTTTTGATTGAACGGTTGATTTCTTTTAGTGGCGGGAAGCTTCCAGCCTTGTCGATGTCGGACTTGATGTTCTGCGGCTTGAGGCGCTCAGGAAACTTTCCGATCTCGGCGACGTCATAGTATTTTTCAATGTGCCGCCTCGAGCGGGCAATAGTCAAAAGATCTAGCAGCTTGAAGTAGCCAAAATTGAGCGTTTCGAGTAATCGTTCGCTAGTTCTGCTTTCTTCTGGCAGCTTGAGCCAATCATTAAATTGAGCCTGTGCCCGCCGCAAAGTCACTTCGATGCTGGCGATACCTGCATCTTCAAACGCCTTGTCTCGACCTTCAGTGATAAAGGCTACTTGGTTCTTGAGGTCATTGAGCCGGTTGTTGACCGGTGTTGCCGAGAGCATCAAGACCTTGGTTTTGACCCCGCTTTTTATCACGTCTTCCATCAAGCGCTGGTATCGAGTGACGCCATCGACCCGAGGATTGTTGTTTCTAAAGTTGTGGGACTCGTCGATAACAACAAGATCGTAGTTGCCCCAATTCAGAGTTTCGAGATTGATCTCTCCGGATTTGCCCGCCATGCGGCTCAGATCCGTATGGTTCAGCACGTCATAGCTGAAGCGGTCCTTTGCCAGCAGGTTGCGTTTGTCATTGACCGTGTAGACGGTCCAGTTCTCACGCAATTTCTTGGGAGCCAAGACCAAAACACGATCATTCCGGAGCTCGTAATACTTGATCACCGCGAGGGCTTCAAAAGTCTTACCCAAGCCGACACTGTCGGCGATAATGCAGCCCCCATAGCGTTCGAGCTTGTCAATTGCGCCCAACACACCGTCTCTTTGAAACTTGTAGAGCTTGTTCCAGACAATTGTGTCTTTGAAGCCGGTTTTCGAACGGATAATGCTCTCTTCGTCTATGTCTTCTAGGAAGTCCCTAAAGATATTGAACAACGTCGCAAAATAGATCTGACAGGCGGGCTTATCGCGCGCCAGCTGGTCTAGCGCCTCTAAAAGTTGCGCCTTTGCTTCGAGCACAGCTGTCGGATCAGCCCAAATCGTATCAAACCAACTGAGTAGTTGTTTGGACGCTGCCGGGTCGTGGGTCACCGTATTCATCGCAAATGACCGAGACGGAACGGAGCCAAGTCCCGCTGCGGTGAAGTCCGAGCTTCCCGAGATAGCCGTGGGGGCGTTGTGTGTATTCTCGATGTGGAAGATGTTTTGCGCAATCGTACTGCCGTGCAATTGTTGCACATCCACCTTGCGCTTCACCCAATCAGCACATTCACTTGCGACCCGCTGAAGGTCCAAATTGTTCCGTAGGCTGGTTTCATCACGGTTTCCGGCCAAGCTATCGGTTTTGATTGTTTCGGCGTTGCCCAACAAAAGACGTAGCTTGTTGATTTTCCGCAGTTCACCTCGAAGCTCTGCAAAACCGTATATCGAAAAGAGCCCAGTCAATACTGACATTTTCGATTCGAAATTGAGCGAGCGCCTTAGCTCGTCAACAACTCTTCCGTGGCTTTTGTTGTCTAAAAGCAAAGCTTGATGTCCCCTGCCTATCTCTGCCGTCAACGCCGGGCTCTCGTCGTTGGTAGCTAGAATTTTCTTAGTGCGTCGCAGTTCATTCGGTCCACCAACGGCCCAGAGTTCGCTGGTTGAAGCTTACAAGTGTTCCGAGTTACCGCTTACTAATCCCGGAAAAAATGGTCCAGATGGACCCAAGGTCCGTGATGCAGCAACAATCAACTTGGACCACTCAATTGCGTCTGCCCAAAAACGCGGACTTGCAATCAGCCGCTTTCTTCGATGGGTACATTTCATTTGGTACCCGCAGCGAAGCGAACTGCCCTACACACAAGCCATCCTCGCCACCCTATCGAACCACCAGATTTTTGCCATCCCCCTCCCGCAGCATCGCGTCCAAGCCATCAACAGCCGAGCGCAACCGCACCTCGTCGCCTAAGCCCGCTGCCTCGGCATCCGCGACCGGGCCCTCAAAATCCATCTCCATCTGCCGCTGTTCCTCAGCAAAGGCGGTCTGAACAACAGGCGCAGTCTTCTTGGAAACAGCATCGGTTCGCCCTGACGATTGGCCTCCAGCAGCCTGGCGTGCGGCCTCAACATCGGTCTCGGATCCGCCTGACCCGTCCGACGGCGGCGTCATCGGCATCGCGCGGACACTCAGCGGCAGCGTGCCCTGCGGACCCCGGCCCCCAGGCGCGGGAAATGGCAATTCGCCCGTCTGCGCCGCGTGGATCGCCTTGAAGAGCCGGTCATCAAAATACTGGATCCGTTTGGCCCGGACCGGCATTTGCGCATCGATGACCATGACGATCTCGTCGAGCGGCAGGCGACGGGCCTCATCTTCGGGGAGCAAGGAGCTTTCTTCGGTCCGTGTGGATTGGCTGCGCCCTTCGAAGGGGTTCTTGCCGATGGACTGAGACCGCGTGACCACGGTCTTCGTGGTCTTGCCGACCGCCTTGCTCAGCTCCTCGACGGTCTTCTCATCCGAGGGCGTCAGATAGAGCTTAACGCCGGCGTTGCCCTGCAGGGCACGACGGGTGTTCTCGCCGTAGATTTCAT
>CAZMRS010000022.1:0-12284 GCA_964568435.1 uncultured Boseongicola sp.
ACTCAATCAAGAGCTCCAACTCGCCGCGGCCGAGATCTCCCGCTCTGAGGAAAGATACACCACGTTACGACGCGTCGTTGCCTCGACATGCGAAGTCTGCTCGGAAAACCCAACACCACTTTGGGAAATTCGGGCCACACGCGTCGTCCACGATACGCAAGAGCGCCAGTTGTATTTTGACAACGCACAGTTTCGGTTGGCAGGCATTCCCCTGTTATATGCTCCCCGTTTGCGCCTTCCCGATCCCTCGCTCGACCGCACGTCAGGTTTCTTATTTCCTGAACTGCGTACTTCATCCTTGCTTGGGACGGGGTTGGAGTTGCCTTACTTCATCGCGATCGGGGACCACGCTAATGCGGTAGTTACACCCTATCTCTCTAGCTCGACCGCAACGCTGAACTTCCAAATGCAACAAGAAATCAGGAACGGTCGCCTAACCTTTGAAGGCGCTCTAACTGAAGACGACATTGAAGGCCAACGTGGGTACTTTTTCGCGAACGGAACTTATCGTCTGCCACGCGGATTTGTTGCCTCCGGTCAACTCGAATTCGTTTCCGATTTCGGCTACCTGTTTCAGTATGACGTGAGCTCCAAAGACCGACTCACAAATGAATTGGCGTTAGACCGGGTTCGAGAGAAAGACCTTTTCCGATCATCGATAACGGAATTTCGCACGCTACGTGACAGCGAGATTGCCATTCGTGACACGCTCCCTGACCGCTTTGTCGAAACGTCCTACCAGCGCGATTTCCCGACATTCTCATTTGGCGGTCGCACCACGCTTCGCGCGGATGCCGCCACGCTGAACCGTCCTTCTTCCGTGGACATCGATGGGCGCGACACGTCACGTATCGGGGTTGGGGCAGATTGGTCACGAAGCCGTATACTTCCGGCCGGAATTGTGGTCGAAACTGAGGCTGGTTTTCGTCTGGATGCTTACAACGTCGGACAGGATTCCACGTTTGAAACAAACACCTTTCGTGCCTCACCCCGCATTGCCACAGAGCTTCGAATGCCCATGGCCCGCACACGTTTCGCCGGGCCCAAAGAGATCTTAGAGCCAATCTTGCGTTTCGATTTTGCCAGAGTGACAGGAGACGATGTACCACTGGAAGATAGCCGAATAGTCGAGTTTGACGAAGCCAACCTGTTTGCACCGTCTCGCTTCCCGGGCATTGACGGAATTGAGGAAGGTGCCCGCGCCGCTTTCGGGTTCAATTGGTATAGGGCCGCATTGAATGGTTGGTCAGCCAATCTTGCATTTGGCCGGGTGGCAAGCCTTGATGGCGATTTGACGTTCTCTGACTCACCGGGCGCTGGGGATGCCGACCAATCTGAATGGCTTTTGGGTGCACGTCTAAGTTTGGGCGAACAGTTTTGGCTGTCCACGAGATCGCTGTTCGATGACAACGTGGCCTTCACCCTGAGCGAAACCCGACTGGATTGGGACATCGGCGATGCAAGCATTTCTTCCAGTTACCTTTTTGCACAACCGGAACCGTCTGAGGGCCGTGATGACAAGCTCTCGGAATGGGCATTTGGCGGGACACTCGGACTAAATGACGAGTGGACGGCGCGAACGGATTGGAGATATGACTTCAGCGCGGGACGCGCCGCACGAGCAGGTGTCGGATTGGAGTATGTGACCGATTGTATTCGCGTGGATCTTTCCGTCACGCGCCGCTATGCAACGTCGACAAGTGTTGATCCTACAACCGATCTCGGGTTTCGTGTTTCATTGCTCGGGCTCGGAAATAGCGGGAAACAGCAGACGAGCCGCAAGGTTTGCAGAGGATAACAAGGCATGAACCGTTTTTGCTATGTCATTTTTCTCCTGTCGTTTGCCGCAACTTTTGCGGCGTTCGAAGCAAACGCGCAGAATCGCTTCACCCCAGTTATTCAGGTCGGCGAAGATTTGATAACCGAATTCGAGCTTAGCCAGCGAACACGTTTCCTTGGGCTGCTTCGAGCACCAGGAGATCCAAGAAATCTTGCACGAGATCAGTTGATCAACGAGTCCATTCAGCGCCGTGTCGCAACTGAAAACGGACAGCTGCCCTCCGAAGAGCAATTGCGTGCTGGACTGGAAGAGTTCGCCGGTCGCGCGAATTTGACTGCCGAAGAATTTGCCACTGCTTTAAGCCAAGAAGGCGTCAGTCCCGAAACTTTCCGAAATTTCATCAGCGCGGGGTTGGCTTGGCGCAACCACGTCCAAGCGCGCTTCCGCGGAGAAGCGCGTGATATCTCTGACGAACAGGTGAACCGCACTCTGGCCCGAACAGGAACCGAGGGCGGTCTTCGCGTACTAGTTTCTGAAATCCTTCTGCCTGCCACCTCTGCGGAAACAACGAGAGCATCTCGGGAACGTGCAGCAGAAATCGCCTCCCTACGAACAGAGGAAGAGTTTGCAACGGCCGCTCGCCTAAATTCTGTTTCCGCTTCGCGCGGCCGTGGTGGAGAACTGAATTGGGTTGCAATAGACGCGCTGCCCGAGAACGTGCAATCCGTGATTGCGGCGCTCAATCCTGGTCAGATCAGCCGGCCCGTCGAATTAGAGAATGCCATCGGCATTTTTCTTCTCCGCGATGAAGAGCGCGTTCCGGAGGGCTCACCGGAGACGCTAACTGTTGATTACGCTTTGCTGACCGTTCCAGGCGGCGAGACTGCGGCGGCTGCCATTGTCGCTCTTGTAGACAGTTGCGACGACTTTTATGGGATCGCACTCGACAACAGTTCCTTACAGTTGGAGCGTGCAAGTCTGCCACGTGGAGAGTTAGCCCCGGACGTTCGCGTCGCGGTCGCCGGGTTGGACGAAAACGAAGCATCAACGGCTCTGGTACGTAATGGACAGGCAACAGTGTTAATGTTGTGTAGCCGTCAGCGAGCATTGGAAAGCACTGTTGACTTTCAACTGGTCGGCTCGCGTCTCCTAAATCAAAAACTCGGGCTCATTGCGGCAGACTACCTTGCCGACCTTCGCGCGGACACATACGTCGCCGACTTGGTAAACTAAACGATGTCGGCAAAACGTCCTGTCGCACTGACGTGTGGTGACCCATCAGGCATAGGCCCTGAAATTGCAGCGAAGGCTTGGGAGATCCTCAAGGATCGCGCAAATTTTTTTTGGATCGGTGATCCCAGGCACCTTCCCGCAGGCACGCCGATCAAAGAAATCATAGAGCCTGCCGAGGCTGCTACCGCAATTCAATATGGCCTTCCCGTTCTGGCTCATGCATTCCCAAGTCAAGCCACTGCAGGATCACCAAGTCCGGAAAACGCGCCACAAATTGTAGAGGTCATCGAACGCGCTGTTGATCTCGCGATGTCCGGCAAGGCTTCAGCTGTCTGCACCGCCCCGATTGCTAAAAAGGTGCTCGTGGACCACGCCGACTTTCAGTATCCCGGCCACACTGAGTTCCTGGCCGATTTGGGCGGGGTTGAGCGTTCGGTCATGATGCTCGCCGCAGCAGAGCTTAAGGTCGTTCCCGCAACTATTCACATGCCGCTGAAAGATGTGCCCGAGGCACTGACTCCCACGGTATTGGAACAAACAATTCGCACCGTCCACTCGGCTCTTCGGAATGATTTTGGCATCCAAAGCCCCAGGATTGCAGTGGCTGGCCTGAACCCGCACGCCGGAGAAGGTGGTCTGCTTGGCGGCGAGGATGAAGCGGTCATTCGACCCGTTTGCGAAAGACTTTCTGCAGACGGCATGAAACTGATCGGCCCCTTACCTGCCGACACTATGTTTCACGCAAAGGCACGCGAAACATATGACGCAGCGATCGCCATGTACCACGATCAAGCACTTGTCCCGATCAAAACGCTCGCGTTCGATCGGGGTGTTAATGTCACCTTGGGGCTGCCATTTGTGCGCACCTCGCCAGACCACGGTACCGCTTTCGACATCGCGGGTCGCGGATTGGCGGACCCAACTTCACTCGTTGAAGCATTGCTGCTTGCCGATCAGATGGCGACGCACCGAGCCACGTCGACATGAGCGCTATCGACTCTCTGCCCCCACTCCGAGAGGTGATCAAGCGACATGGTCTGTCGGCCCGGAAGTCACTTGGCCAAAACTTCCTGCTCGACTTGAACTTAACGGCAAAGATCGCGCGTTCTGCAGGCGATCTTTCAGATTTTGATGTTCTGGAAGTAGGTCCAGGACCCGGAGGGCTTACCCGTGGACTATTGGCCGAAGGCGCGCGAAAAGTGGTGGTCGTCGAGAAAGACGCCAGATGCATTCCCGCCCTGGAGGAAATCAGCGCGGCATACCCCGGACGATTGACGATCCTCGAAGGCGATGCGCTTGCGTTGGACCTGTCGGATCACCTTTCAGGCCCAGTCAGAATTGCTTCCAATCTGCCGTATAACGTCGGTACAGAACTTCTTACGCGCTGGCTCGACCCCGAAGTTTGGCCACCGTTTTGGACATCGCTCACTTTGATGTTTCAGAAGGAAGTTGCGTTGAGAATAACAGCCTCTCCTGGCTCAAAGCATTATGGGCGCTTATCGGTGCTTGCAGGTTGGCGAACGGACGCACGGATTGTGATGGAGCTCCCGCCTGACGCGTTTACTCCGCCTCCCAAAGTTCGATCCGCCGTTGTCACTCTGACCAGATTGGAAAAACCCAGATACGAGGCGCAGGCCGATGTTCTAAAGGATGTTGTAGCGCGAAGCTTCAATCAGCGTCGGAAGATGCTACGTGCCAGTCTCAAGGGCCTCCGCCCCAATATTGAAGACTATCTTCTGGCTGCAAACATCAATCCAACCGACCGCGCAGAAACAGTCGACATCGAGCGCTTCTGTGCTTTGGCGCGTGCACTTGAAAATGGCTGACTACTCAGCAGCGTCTGGCGTTTGTGTCTGACCGTCCGCCTCGGCTGGTTGCGCCGCTGGCTTTTTTCGAGGACGTCGCTGACGCTGTGGACGCTCTTCCGGTGTTTCGACCAAACCGCTGTCTCCCGCGTTCTGGTCCAGATCAATCACATCATCGGAAGACTTCTGTGCGGCAGCCGGTGAGGCTTCCTGGGGTTCAGAACGCTGTGCGACGTCAGGCTGCGGCTGTTCTTCTTGACGGCGCTGCTGGCCCTGACTGTTCTGCTGTCCGCCGCTGCCCTGATTATTCTGTCCGTTGTTGTTTTGGTTATTTTGATTGTTTTGGTTTTGCTGTTGGCGTTCCTGACGCTCCTGCTGCTCACGCAATGCTTCGGCCAGCATCCGGGTATAGTGCTCGGCGTGTTGCTGAAAGTTTTCAGTCGCAACCCGATCGTTTGAAAGCTGTGCGTCTCTCGCAAGTTGATTGTACTTGTCGATGATCTGCTGAGGTGTGCCGCGCACTTTCCCCTCAGGACCTGAGCTGTCAAAAACTCGGTTAACAACGTTACCGACGGAACGATTGCGGTTCCCCTTGGACCGCGAACGTGACTTGGATGATCTCATAAGGTACTGGTCCAGCCTTTGGTCTGGTCTTGCGCGGTTGTTAAAGCAGCAGACCCGTTCGCGGGTCAAATGTCCGAGCAAGGATTGAAGTGGCGCAGCGGACTAAGATCCTGCGGTGCGCACACAATTGTCTATCTAGTGGTGTGCAACAGAGCAAGACATAAATGTTTAAACGCACAAAATTTGAGGAATTATTGCGCATTTTCGTGATTAGAGCGCGATTTGACTGCGCTTACCGCTCTGTCACGACCATCGAGATCTGGATGAACTTCCAGATTTTCAAGCCCGTGCTTTGAAAATAGTTCCAACACGTCACGTGCCTGCGTCGGGCCGATCTCCACGAGCAGGCGGCCACCCTCTTCCAAATGTTCGGAAGCACCGGCCGCAAGCCTGCGATACCCCGTCAAACCATCGATATTGTCTGTCAACGCAAGCTCTGGGTCATAGAGAGCGACTTCTGGTGCCAAGGCGGCCAATTCGTCAGGTCGGATATAGGGTGGATTTGAAACGATGAGGTCAAACTGCCCTTTAATTTCCTCAAACCAATTTGAGCGCACAAAGGTAATTCGCTCCTCGACGCTATGTCTCTCGGCATTTAGGCGCGCAGTTCCCAAGGCGTCCTTTGATACGTCGCTGGCAACAGCGAAGGCGCCTGGCGTCTCGGCCACCAATGAAATGGCGATGCAACCTGAACCGGTACCAACATCCAGGCATCGTTTGAACGGCTTTTGCAGCGCAAGATCGATCAGTATCTCGGTCTCTGGTCTTGGATCAAGAACGTACTGTGAGTTATTGAATTTTCGACCATAAAACAAACGATGACCCAATATTCGCGAAACAGGCACCCGACAAAGCCGCGCGTTTAAATGATTGGAAAAGCGCTCCTCTGCGTTTTCGTCCACAACATCTTCCAAATGCAGCGTCAGCCGGTCGGACTGGATGCCCAACGCGTCCGCCATCAAAAGCCTTACATCACGCATTGGCGAGTCTATTCCACGAGCTTTGAGAGCCTCTGCACTCTCTCTCATAAGAACCTTAACTATTTGAGTTCGCCCGCTATCCGGCATCAAAGACCTTGTTCCGCGAGCTTTGCAGCCTGATCTTCCGCGATAAGCGCATCAATCACTTCATCGAGGTCGCCAGCCATTATGTCACCAAGTCTATAAAGCGTCAGTCCGATACGATGATCCGTGAGGCGCCCCTGCGGGAAGTTGTAGGTGCGAATGCGTTCCGAACGATCGCCTGATCCAACTTGAGCCTTCCTGTCCGCCGCACGCTCCTGATCTGCTCGCTGGCGCTCCAGATCGAACAGCTTGGCCCTTAGAACCTGCATGGCTATGGCGCGGTTCTGGTGTTGGGACTTCTCCGAAGACGTCACGACAACGCCCGTCGGGATATGCGTAATCCGCACGGCAGAATCAGTGGTGTTCACATGTTGCCCGCCTGCACCACTGGCACGCATCGTATCGATCCTGATGTCGGACGCCGGAATGTCGATGTCGACCTCTTCAGCCTCCGGAAGCACAGCGACAGTGGCTGCAGAGGTGTGAATTCGCCCGCCAGATTCCGTTTCGGGAACACGCTGCACTCGGTGTACGCCACTTTCAAACTTCAGCCGTGCGAACACGCCGTCACCCGCAACGTTCGCGACAACCTCCTTCACACCGCCGAGTTCGGTTTCCGCGTACTCCACTATGGAAAACCGCCATCCTTTCGCCTCGGCGTGTCGTTGATACATGCGCAGCAAATCACCTGCAAAAAGCGCGGCCTCCTCGCCCCCTGTACCGGGTCTGATCTCAATTATCGCCGGGCGTGCATCAGCGGAATCTCGCGGAAGAAGGGCGATCTTCAAAGCCTGCTCAGCTGCAGGCAAAGCATCCTTTAACCCAGCAAGTTCTTCCTCGGCCAGATCGCGCATTTCTGGATCTTCCAGCATTGCTTTTGCGTCGGCTTCTGCGGAAACAAGCTGTTGATAATGATGGATTTCTTCCACAACAGGCTTCAGTTCGGAGTATTCTCGCGCAAGTGCGGCAATCTCCGAAGCTTCCGCACCGCTTGCCATCTTGGCCTCCAGGAACTGAAAGCGACCTATGATCTGTTGAAGAGTATCAGCGGGTATCATTCGACTGTCATTCACCGAACAATTGCGCGAGGTCAAGCAAGTGTGATTGAAGCAACCGAATTTCAATGGTATTTTTACTTTATGTGGAGAATTGCTTTTATTTTGGGGCTAATAGCCACGCCGACTTTGGCTGACATTACTGGCCCAGGCGGCAAAGTCATCGAGTGCTACTGCACCGACACGCAAGGCGCACGTGTCGATATCGGGGAACAGATTTGCCTTGTCGTGAACGGGCGGTCTTTCATGGCACTCTGTGAGATGTCTTTAAACGTCCCCATTTGGCGCGATACCGGAGCCGGATGTCTGTCGTCCTCACTGGATCAGGACTTGCTCCAGTTCAGCAAGCCAGCCCTCCAGTCGGTCCCGGTTCACGCCCCAATCTGAGCCAATTCCGTACCTTGACCGCGAAACGACCGACAGCTTGGTCTCGCCACCTTCTGCGACAGCCTTCGCGGTGATGTAATCCCGATAGCCCATCCATTTTGTCCGCGCGACCAGCGTGATCATGCCTTCGTCAACATCGCCATCAAGCAAGCGTACCCGGGCAGATTTTCGCGCAATGTCAAAAAAGGCTTGAAGCACATCGTCGGGATGACCCGGAAAACGAGGCGCGTCGCGACCAATCAAACGATGCCCCCGGCCCTCGGGGTCGCTCACCTCGGCAGGATCAATATGCCACGCATCCACATCTGTGGGTGCGAACCGGATCCATCCGAGTACGCAAAGCACTGCAATAAACAGAATGAACAAATACGACAGCATGGCGTTACCTTTAGATCGCACTGTCTTAATGTTGAATTATGGCAAAATATGAACCGCGCATTATGTTCGGCGGTTCCATGCCCAAAGGGTTATGAGTTCATAAGCGACATGGGCTCCCGCGACAGCGGATATGTTTGCGTGATCGTACGGCGGGGAGACTTCCACGACGTCACCACCAACCAAATTAATGCCTGCTATATCCCTTAAAATGATGGACGCCTGGGCCGTGGTGAGCCCTCCCCACACCGGGGTTCCGGTGCCCGGCGCAAAAGCAGGATCCAAAGCGTCAATGTCGAAAGAAATATAACACTCGGCCTCGCCGACCGTTTCCCGAATTATTCTGGCTGTTTCAACAGGACCATTTTCATGCACGAAACGGGCGTCCAAGCGCTTGATCCCGACCGGGCTAAGATCGTCCACGCGAATACCAATTTGAATTGAGCGATCGATATCAAGCAGACCTTCTTTCACTAATTTGTAAACAAATGTCCCGTGGTCTACGCGCCCAGGGTCATCGTCCTCCCACGTGTCAGAATGTGCGTCAAACTGAACCAGAGCGATCGGACCATATTTCTTCGCATACGCCCGCAGGATTGGTAGTGTGATTGAATGTGCACCGCCGAGCGTCAGACAAGACACGCCAGCTTCTAATATCGTGCTCGTGTGCTTTTCTATGCGTTGAGGGACCTCGGAAACCTTCGCGTAATCAAAGGCCATATCGCCGAAATCGCATATGGCATACTCGGCCAACGGATCGAAACCCCAGCCGTAAGGTGGATCTCCGGCTAGACCGGTGGATGCTTCTCGGATTGCACGCGGACCAAATCGTGTACCAGGTCTGTTGGTTACTGACTGATCGAATGCGATCCCCGTGACCGCAAGGTCGACCCCTTCCAGCTCCTTGGTGAGTTTTCTTCGCAAAAATGACGGCACACCTGAAAACGGGTTTTCATATGCCAGACCGCGCAAATCCTCGCGTGTAAAGGCGACATCGACCTCATTCGCGGCGTCTTCCAATGCCATGGTGCTCTCCCGAAACTCTACGTGGTTAAAGGCATCAAAGCCACGACTTCGTCAAGACCAAGCCTTGTGGACAGTACAGGTGCAACTGTGACAGTCAGAGTAACGAATTTGGACGTACGCGGACAGAAAACTATGAAACAGGACCCGATCTTCGACACACCCGATGGATTGGAAAGACTCGTCGAAGTCATGCGACGGTTACGCGATCCCGCTGCCGGGTGTCCGTGGGACATCGAACAAGACTTCTCGACTATTGCACCGTACACGTTGGAAGAAGCCTATGAAGTCGCCGACGCGATCGAACGCGCAGACTGGCCAGAGCTGGAAGGCGAACTCGGCGATTTGCTTTTGCAGGTCGTGTACCATGGACAGATGGGGGCAGAAGCGGGCCACTTCGATTTTGACAGCATTGCCAGACGGGTCGCCGCAAAAATGATCGACCGTCACCCCCATGTCTTCGCCGACGAGTCCAACAAGAAATCCTCAGAAGACCAACGCCGCGATTGGGAAAAAGCGAAAGCCAGCGAGCGTTCGAGGAAAGGGTCTATGGGTGTTCTAGACGACGTCGCAATAAGCCTCCCAGCCCTACTTCGTGCGGTGAAGCTACAGAAGCGTGCGGCGCGCGTCGGGTTCGATTGGCCCCAAACCTCTGACGTTTTGGACAAACTCGTTGAGGAGACAAGAGAACTGGTCGAAGCAAGTTCTTCCGCGTCTCAGGCGCATGTTCACGAAGAGTTTGGAGATCTCCTATTTGTGATGGCGAATCTGGCACGGCACCTCGGAGTCGATCCGGAGCATGCCTTGCGCGATGCGAACCAGAAATTTGTGAGGCGCTTCTCCAAAATAGAGGAAGAACTGGCGAAGGTCGGTCGAGCCCCGGAACAATCGTCGTTGGAGGAAATGGACAAACTATGGGATGCCGCAAAACTGGCGGAGCGGGATGCGACAAAATAGTCCATCAATTTTCCCGACAAAAACAGTCGGAGTAATTGACCTGACCAAAATTGTCGGATTTATAGTCGGCAACGCAAACCCAAACGGAGCCAAAAAAATGCGCACACCGATTTTCGCTCTTGCTGTGACGGCGATGGCCGTTCCCACATACGCAGATGAACTCAACATTTACTCTTACCGCCAGCCTGAACTCATCCAACCCTTGCTGGATGCATTCACCGACAAGACCGGCATTGAGACCAACGTCGCATTTGTAAACAAGGGTCTCGTCGAGCGGCTGCGCGCCGAAGGTTCACGCTCTCCGGCGGACATTATTTTGACTGTCGACATTTCTCGTTTGACCGACGCCAAGGACGCAGGTGTTACACAGCCGGTTTCGAGCGACGTGTTGAACTCGACAATTCCAGCGGCGCTTCGTGATCCTGAGGGGCATTGGTTCGGTCTGACGACCCGCGCTCGCATCGTCTACGCCTCGAAGGATCGCGTCGCGGAAGGTGAGGTTACGACCTATGAAGACCTCGCTGACCCAAAGTGGGCCGGACGCATCTGCACGCGGTCGGGTACGCACGTATACACGCTGGGTCTTTTGAGCGCGGTCATCGAACACAATGGCGAAGAAGCCGCCGAAGCATGGCTGGAAGCCGTGAAAAACAACCTAGCCAAAGATCCAGAAGGCAACGATCGCGCACAGGTGAAATCCATCTGGGCTGGTGAATGCGATATCTCGCTCGGCTACACATACTACATGGGCGCTATGCTCAACGACGCCGAGCAGGCCGAATGGGCTAATTCGGTACGCATAGAGTTCCCGACTTTTGCGGACAACAACTCCACCCACGTAAATGTCTCAGGCGTAGCCATGACGACTTCCGCACCAAACCGCGAGAACGCAGTCAAATTTATGGAATTCCTGGCTTCACCAACTGCGCAGGCAATCTACGCCTCGGTCGTCCACGAGTACCCGGCATCGCCTGAAGCATCACCCTCCGACCTCGTCGCAAGCTGGGGCGAATTCACGCCCGATGACACGAACCTGGCGGCAATTGCCCAGAACAGAGCAGCAGCGCTTCGAATGGTCGAGCGCGTCGACTTTGACGGCGGTGCAGGCACTGGCGGCTAAGACACTCAAGTATCCCCTTTTTCCGCCTCCCTCAAGGCTGGACAACTAAGCGGGGCGCGGCCAATGTCAGACTTCCAGTTCGGAGAATGACATGGCGGCGCCTCGTAAAATTATTATCGATACCGATCCAGGCCAGGACGATGCCGTTGCCATTCTTTTGGCGCTGGCCTCACCCGACGAGATCGACCTGCTGGGCGTTGTCGCAGTGGCCGGAAACGTCCCACTTCCTCTCACACAGAAGAACGCTCGCATCATCTGCGAGCTTGCTGGCCGACCGGACATGCCCGTGTTCGCCGGATGTGATGCTCCTATGTCTCGCAAGCTCGTCACTGCAGAGCACGTGCATGGGAAAACAGGCCTCGACGGACCTCAGCTACCCGAACCAACAATGCCGCTTCAGGGCAAGCACGGCGTTGATTTCATCATCGAAACGCTTCGCGCCGAACCGGCTCGTACGGTCACGCTCGTTCCGATCGGGCCGCTCACCAACATCGCGGTGGCCTTTGAACGGGCCCCCGACATCATTGAACGTGTTCAAGAGATTGTCTTGATGGGCGGTGCCTACTTCGAGGTTGGAAACATAACTCCGGCGGCGGAATTCAACATCTATGTCGACCCGGAAGCCGCTGAAATCGTTTTTAAATCCGGCGTCAAACTCACAGTGATGCCGCTCGATGTCACGCACAAAGCTTTGACAAGTGCCGAATGGATCAATGACATCAAGGCGCTCGGAACAGAAGTCGGGCGCATGGTCGCTGAGTGGACCGACTTTTTCGAGCGCTTTGATACAGAGAAATACGGCTCAAAAGGTGCCCGTTTCGTGCCCTTTTTCGGGCGGAAAAGGGGATTTTTCCACGGAAA
>CAZMRS010000023.1:0-12257 GCA_964568435.1 uncultured Boseongicola sp.
AATCAGCCTCAGCGGAATCCCATCGATTCAGATTTCAGGGACGGTGCTCTAGTCTCCTCGCCCGGTATCAAGTTACGTTACTTTGACACCGTCGAGGTATTCTCTCTCCGTCCCCATCCAAGAACTGGCGTCCTAACGGGCGTAATACTACGGAATGCACTCTTGCACTGGGTCAGGCAGGTTCAGCCACTTTTTTATCAAGAACACTTGCCGATAATACGCCACCGTGAAGTGTGGTGCGGTAGCGGACAAGTGACTACCTTATGCCATGCCCGTGACCATGCAAGGATTGCGAGAGTGTCGGAAGAGTCCGTCGCACACCTCTTATATCGATAGATGACAAGAAGTTGTGTGGAAGTGTTGACGCAGCGTCGCCTTAGGACGTCGCCGAATTGGTTCGTTACCTACGGCTGCACCGACCGCCAATCAGAGACGGACGTCGAGCCCAAACAAACAAGTCGCGTTTCCAGTTATGCGGGTCCGGTCGTAGGGCGCGACGACAACGTGCCCGATGTCATTTGGCTATGCCTGAGTAGTACTGCATCTTTTCGACCTACAAAGAGGACAATCAGGATGCCGGCAAGCTTTGCACGATGGCGCATCGACGTTCCGTAATTCGCTGTTCCAAGACCGAAGGCGACTGCCAACGCAGCTAGAACACAAATAAAGGCCAGCGCTTCGGGTAGGCGAATATAGGATCGAAGATTGATAAGAATTGCACCAGTGAAGATCAGGTACACCCATGCCTCCAGCATCACGGCCGCAGCAGTTAGATTTCTGACTTCCCACGGGAACGGCCCAAATAGCAAACGCAACGCCTGTTCCGGAATGCTCCAAAAAAGGTCATTGAACGACGCAATTACTGGTGTCTTCGGATATGCCAGCGTACCAGTAACTCTTGCCTCGATCGACTCGGAAATCATGTGCGCTTTGACCCCCTCCTGCATAAGCCATCCAATGCTGGAAAACTGGACCCCGGGCATAAGCAGAACCCCGGCAACGGCAAAACCAACCAACAGCCCAGTCGCGGCCAACGTGCTCAACCTTGTCCAACCCTCAATCACGAACCGCAGAGCCTGAATCGCAGTCACAAAAAAGACAAACATCGCCGCCGCCGCAAACGCTGATAGCATCCCTCCATGAAACAGAATGGGAATGGAGAGGAACACGAAGGTGGCGATCAAGTCGCGGACCCTACGGTCCTGAACCCAACACACGAGGAAATAGAGTCCGATGGCCAGTCCGACGTAGACCCAAGCTTCGCGAAGTGGCACAGTTGAATAAAGGATGAAGGTCGGAAATAGAGAGCCGATGAAGGCCGCGTTATACCCGGCCGCTTGCGACCACATACGCGATGCTGTTTTCGCAAGGTACACAACCGCTATCATGCTCAACGTGACGTTCGACAATTGGAACAGCAGCGGTACACGCTCAGTGCAGGCGTAGAAATTGCTCATGATCCACGAATGCACGTATGATTCCGTGGGATCAAATTTAGGCAGAAGGGACAAGCAACCGTCTTGGGCCCATAGCCATGCCCGGTTTTCCATGATCACAGCATCCGATCTGCCCTCGGGGTTCACTCCAGTGACTCTGTGGAGAAGCGACGCCGCGATCCTCAGACCGAACCCCAAGGCCACAGGAAATAGGATGGCGAAATTGAATCTGGAGAACCACCAGAGCACGCTGCCACTCACACAAATCCAAATGACGGACATCAAGACCTCAATCAGGCTCAGAGGCACTAACTGAATTGACATGTGACGGCCTGACTTCCCGCGTTGGATCACAGTTGACGCGTCTGTTGTAATGAAGGTCCATCGCTAAGCCCACGAATAAATTCCATGTTCTGACCTATGGACCCTGTCCGGCCATCGTGCATGTTATTGTGCCAAAGCAAAAGCATAGGCGGACCTACATGGTTTCACGCAGTTCATCTGCCAAGAAAAGAACCAAATTGGGCATCTGTGGCCTTGGCTATGTCGGACTCCCCTTGGCGATCGCATTCTCGAAGCATTTCGAGACGATCGGATACGATCACAACGCGGCCATAGTATCGGATCTGTCCCATGGCCGAGATCCGACAGCGTCACTGTCGGAAAAGGACGCTGCATCGCTGTCCGGCCTGACATTTAGCAGCGATCCGGCTTCACTGGCAGATTGCGCATATCTGATTATTGCCGTGCCGACTCCGTTGACAGATCGAGACGAGCCCGATCTCGAGCTCCTGTGCAGGGCAACTGAAAACGTAGCAAAGCACATGTCTAACGGAGTGACGGTCGTGATCGAGTCAACTGTCTCTCCTGGTACGACCGAAGGCATCTGTAAATCGATCCTGGAGCGCGTTTCGGGCAAGACGCTGGAAAAGGATTTCTTCTTGGGCTACGCTCCGGAACGGATCAATCCCGGAGATCCTGACCACCAACTCGCTGATGTCATAAAGGTCGTGGCCGGTACCACAGCGGAAACAGCTGATCGGCTCGCCATCTTGTATTCCGCAATCGTGCCCGCTGGTGTCCACGTTGCGAGCAGCATCTGTGTGGCCGAAGCCGCGAAACTGATCGAGAACACGCAACGTGACGTGAATATCGCCTTGATGAACGAATTCGCCGCGATATTCGGACACCTCGGAATTGATATGGAAGAGATACTTCGTACGGCTGGCACGAAATGGAATTTTCTCCCTTTTCGTCCGGGTCTAGTAGGAGGACACTGCACGCCAGTCGATCCGCATTACTTGGAGCATTCCGCCCTTGATGCCGGGTTTCAGCCGAGGATCATTCCAGTCGCACGAGGCATCAACAATGCGGTTCCCGGTTTTCTGGCAGGCCTTTTGCTTCGGCATTTCGAACGTTCCGGGCGCAGCTTGTCCGGTACAAGACTTCTTCAACTGGGGATCACTTACAAACCGAATTGCGCCGATCTGCGAAACTCCCGCGCGGTTGACCTCGTCCGGGAGTTGCAGGCGCTGGGTGCCGAGGTCGACGCGTACGATCCGTTCATTTCAACTAATTTCACAAACTTGCCGGATAACGTTCTGCTTCGCGACGAACCGGAGCAAGATGGCTATGATGGCATCGTCGTCGCCGTCGGGCACACTTGTTTTCAAGGGATGGGCGCAGACGCCCTGCGCAAGTTCGGTAGGCACAACCACGTTCTTGCCGACTTCTGCCGGATCGTCCCTCGCGAGCAGACCGACCTTGTATACTAACCCGAGGCTGTCTATGCCTTCTTGCTTTGCCGCTACATTGAAATGGCATCGGTCAATGACGAGCTCTGAAGCTTGGCTCGACGCGCACGTTCGGGACATGGGCGTCGTTCGCTACCCCAAATCCGGGATGACCCGTAGGGCTCCGCGCGAAGCTACGAAATTCCAGCCCTTGGACGCTACAACCTGTCTCGACCGGCGCGTGCGGTCCAACTGATGTGTGGCATCGCAGGACTTTTTCTGTACCCCGAGGCCACCGCCGACGACTTGCAAAGCGCTGTTGTCCAGATGAGTGATGAGATCAGGCATCGGGGACCGGACACATCAGGACACTTTCTGGACGTTCCAAATGGTTTGGCGCTGTCGCATCGCCGACTGGCTATTCTCGAGACCGGCGAAGCCGGCTTTCAGCCCATGCACTCAGCGTCAGGGCGCTACACAATCGTTTACAATGGCGAGATCTACAATCATGTGGACTTGCGCCGTGAATTGGCGAACGAAGCCTCGGCTCCGCAATGGTCTGGTGCGTCAGACACTGAAACGCTTCTGGCTTGTATCGATGCCTGGGGTTTGGAAAAGGCCGTCGACCGAATCTGCGGTATGTTTGCTTTTGCGATTTGGGATCGTGCCGAGGCGCGGCTCAGTCTGGTACGTGATCGGGTGGGCGAGAAGCCTTTGTACTATGTGCCTTATCGAGGCGGGGTTGCCTTCTCGTCCCAACTCAAGGCGCTGATCGGTCTACCTGGATTTGCACGAGACCTCGACAGGCGAGCCGTCGCCAGTTTCGTCCGCTTTGGATACGTACCCGAACCCTTGGCTATATTTGCCAATGTGAGCAAAGTTCCCGCAGGGACGGTTGTAGAGATTTCGGCAGAGAGACGTATAGCCGCGCCAAGACCTTATTGGTCGCTGCGGGATCTTGCCATCGCGTCGCGACAGCGCGGCGCGGTTCGAAATGAGCCCTTTGAGACCCTGTCGCTGGACCTAGAAAACCTGCTCGAAAAGGTCGTTGAGTCGCAGATGATCAGCGATGTCCCGATCGGCGCGTTCCTTTCTGGTGGCATCGACTCTACTCTGATCACACTGCTGATGACTCGCGCGGCGGCTGGCCGGACCAGAACGTTTTCGCTCGGGTTCGACGAAAGCCGGTTCGACGAAAGCCACCACGCCGCACGGATCGCGCGCCATCTCGGCACCGCGCACACGGAAATTCGCGTCACAGAAAGAGATGCCTTGGATTTCATTCCGGAAATCCCGTTGATCTACGACGAGCCCTTCGCGGATCCTTCGCAAATTCCGACCGTTCTGTTGTCGCGCATGGCACGCACAGACGTGACGGTTGCCCTGACCGGAGATGGTGGGGACGAGATTTTTGGCGGCTACAATCGTCATGTCATGGCGCCTCAGCTGTGGCGGCTCCTTTCGACCCTTCCGCATGGATGGCGTCGCGCGATCGACCCACTGGCGCGCGAGGTCCAGATCCGTGGCGAAGGCGACAGGTCGGTCTTGCGGAAGGTCATCGATGCTCTTGGCCTACCCGTCACGTTGATCGACAAATGCGCCCGCCTAGGACATACTGTGGCACAAGCGCGAACCCTGTCGGATGTGCACCTCGGCCTCGAAAGCGCTTTCGATGATCCCGGCTCGGTCTTGGTGTCCCCGCCCAGCATGGCGACCGGATTCGACATCATCGCGCCGCATGACGATCTCTCTCCGCGGGACGTCATGCTACTTGTCGACACTCTGCGCTATCTGCCGGGTGACATCCTGACCAAGGTCGATCGCGCCGCTATGAGCACCTCGCTGGAGACGCGAGCGCCGCTGCTGGACCGTCGCGTGATCGAGGCCAGTTGGTCGCTGCCGAGCACTGCGCGGATTTCCGGCCGCATTGGAAAACGAATTCTGCGGGATATCTTGAAGCGCCACGTGCCAGAGGCGCTGACGGATCGGCCAAAACAAGGTTTTACCATCCCGATCGACCAATGGCTACGCGGCGGGCTGAAGGATTGGGGCGCGGCGGTGCTCGAGCCGCGCGCTCTGAACGACACGGGCGTATTCCGGGCCGATGTCATCAACCGATTGTGGGAGGGCCATCAGTTGAGGCGCGAAAATCACGGTCTCAAGCTTTGGCACATCGCGATGTTTGAGGCCTGGTACGCAACCTACATGCGACACTGATCGACACACGACCCAAAGTTCCGGGTTCGCGCGACGATCCAGAGAGTGAAAGACAGGAATAGAAACCAGCCTCGCAAGGCAATGCTTTTGACCGCAAAGGCATCGAAGTGCCGTTCCAGAACCGGGAAAAACCGGACGCAAACAAACACCTTAAGTTCGCGCCGCGGGATCGGATCGATTCGCCCAATTGCCGCACTGTCCCCAAAGTTAATCAAAGACGGTCAGTTTCGGTGATCATTTTGAGGTATGCGGGGATAACGATTTCGTCCGCGAAGGACTTCACCACCTTCGCGCGGCCCTCATGCCCCATTTTGGTCAATACATCTACCGGCAGGGTGGCGATGCTCTGAAGCTTACGCGCCAGATCGCGGGAATCTGCCGGAGTGCAAAGATATCCGTTGACGCCATCCTCGACGATGTCGCGGCAGCCCGGCACATCAGTTGCAATAAGCGGGCGACCCATGCACGCCGCCTCAAGAAGTACCCGCGACATGCCCTCGCGATAGGATGGCAGGACAATGCAGTGCGCAGAAGCGATATCACTACGCACGTCTTCGCGCGGGCCAAGATAAGAGACGAAACCTTCCTTGTCCCAAGCTTGTAGTTGTTCCAGTGAAATCGCGGTGTTGTTCTGCGCGTCCGCCGGACCAATTAAAGAAAACCGCAGTCGAGGATCGGCCAGCTTGCAGATGCGCGCCGCGGCGACATATTCCTCGACACCTTTGTCCCGAAGCATACGGCCGATCATTAGGAACTTCCGCTCATCGGAGGATGGCATCGGGGCGATCTGAAACCGGGTAGTGTCGACACCGGACCCGGGGATGAGCAGAATTTGCCGTTGCGAAACCAGCCTGTACTTTAAGAATTCCCCAAAGTCCTCGCAATTCTGGAAAACGACGTGGTCGAGGTGTTTGAACGCGTGCCTGTACAGTGCGCAAGCGACTTGACGTAATAGTGAGCTCGCTAGAAATGCAGTCCCCAGCCCGGTAACGGTCGGCACAAAAGTAACGTTTGTCCGACGAGACGCCATCGCTCCATAGATGTTGTTCTTGATTGTGTAGCTCAGAACGAGGTTCGGACGAAGCATACGGAACTCGCGGACGAACCGTGCGACCAGCTGAACATCGTTCATGGGCGAGGTGCCTTTGTTGTCCATCACAAGATGACGAACCTCGCATCCCATGGCAACGAGCGGTGCGTGATCGGCATCAAACGGAGCAAGTATGGCAACGTCATGTCCGATTTCGCGCAGTGCTTTGACCAGTCCCAGCCGGAAATTCAGAACATTGAACATCGAGTTGGCAGAAATCAGGATCTTCATGGCCGAGTCTTCACGGTCGCCCGACCGGACGCAGGCTGCCGCCGGCAGGTCCCAAAACATCTGCCGTCCTGACGCAATACACAGCAACTCTTGGTATGCCCCAAGCGATTGCCGGTATCGCCGTGGCAGTCAAAGAACTCGCTGGCAAACGTTTAGGCAAATCAGTTTCCATCGAAACCATTGGAAAGAAAGGAGGCATTGCTGGCCAGATCATATCCAAGGAACGCACAGGTATATTCGCGGCACCTGGCGCTTGGTTCGATCCAGAATACCGCTTTCCGACGATGCCAAACTTTGCAGCATTATGGGCGCGAACGCCGACTGCTTTGTCGCGCACCTAAAAAGTTTCTGTCATCGACCACCACCATCTTCTACACTCACGTTTCGAATTGGAATGCACGTCTAGCAGGCTATTGTTCGCTATGAACCGGCGCAAGTCGCACGTTGCGCCGAGGAATGCTCGCGAAAGATCACACGCGCGACCAGCAAGGCCCCAAAGCAGCGCATCACAGCGGCAGCGGCTTCCACCCCGTCAAATGTGCTCAATTCTCGTTTCAGTTGCACCGGTTCCGCCTCACGAGTCTGCGGAGCCCGTAAGGACCTGCTGTGGCACCGCGTGACTTCATCTGAAGTCTGTTCTTTGTAGCCTTTTCCATTTCATGTCTCGGTTTGATCCTTCCTCGAAAAGACCTTGCACCCAAAGACCGTCTCAATTGCCCACCAAGGGAACGCAATTCAAGCTTGTGTCCTCTAGCTTTCCACTTCGATCCAGTTTTGAAGCCAGGGCATCAAATTGAGGGTTTGCCGGTACGCTCCGCTGCGTCAATACTGATCCCAGATGACTTTATTACCAACTTCATCCGGCCTGCTCGAACCCGCCAATACGGATCACGCGGTCGACTGTCTTTTTGTAATCAGTTCGCTAGGTCGTGGCGGCGCCGAGCGTGCAACGATTACGCTCGCAAACGCGATCTCTCGTGCAGGCCTGAACGTCCAAATTGCGGCGATTTCCACCGATGGTCACTATTCACGTGACATCGACGCGGATGTAGCGGTGTACGAGGTTGGTGGGTCTCAGCGCGCTCGGAGTGTTTTGTTGCCGTTGGCACGGCACTTGCGAAGCCTGCGTCCGGCTCATGTGATTTCGACGATGAACTATGTCAATGTCATCGTCATCGTGTCCAATCTCTTGGCCGGTGGACCCGCGAAAGTGCATGTGACGGTGCAAAATCATTTGTCCAGTGAGTTGCAATGCTCTTCGTACTCGCTGCGAGACCGCAAGGTCGTCTTGCCTGCGATGCGGCTTCTTTATCGCTTGGCCACGAGCGTGGTCGCGCTCACTGACGAAATGGCGAACGATTTGTCTCAGGTGATTGGCCTGCCTCGGGAAAAGATCGTTGTCCTGCCCAACCTCGTGGACCTCGCACGCATAGACCGGGAGGTCGCTAAGAATGACAAACCAGTGCATCCCTGGTTGACCGACAAAGCTCGGCCCACGGTCGTCTCCCTAGGCCGACTGGTTCCTCAGAAGGATTATGCAACACTGCTGGCGGCTATGGCGCTGCTGCCCAGATCAGAGCGCCCTAGACTACTCATTTTCGGAGAGGGCCCAGAACGATCGATGCTGGAAATGCAAATATCCGATCTCGACCTCAGTGAAGAAGTGATCCTCGCGGGGATTACCACAGACCCTTTCTCTGTGTTGTCGCACGCCACCTTATTGGTGCTTTCGTCGCAATGGGAGGGCTTTGCCATGGTCCTGCTCGAAGCCTTGGCTGTCGGGTGCCCGGTCGTGGCGACGGATTGCCCGACGGGTCCGGCCGAAATTCTTGAAAATGGCCGGTTCGGAAGCCTGGTGCCAGTAGGACATCCTGATGCCATGGCTAATGCAATCCGCAAAGCGTTACTTCGCCCTCCCCGTGCCGCTTGCGCCCGCCGAAGGGCCGAAGACTTTGCCGCAACGGCTGGTGCAGCACGTTATATCGAGGCCCTTGGCCTGGGATCAAAACAATGATTGGACGCCATCCGCAACCTTTCGGCGGCATCATTTCTGTGGAACTATCCCTGAAAAGGATCGAAGGCGGCCGGCAAGCGGAATGAACCGACAGAGTTCACAGCAACTGACGACAGGCGTGTTAGAAGGAACACGATCACTGCCGGCCCTTGATGCGGTCGAGACGGCGCAGTTGCTTGGTACTTTATGGCGCGGCAAATGGACGGTGGCGGCTTGTGGTGTAATCGCGGTTGTTATTGCTGGACTCTATGCCTACCGCATCGCGGTGCCGCTTTACCCAGCTCAAGTGACGATAACACGCGAATCCGAAGCGCCGCAGGTTATCAACGGGATCGAGAGCATCTTTTCTAGCGGTGGAACGGACACGGTCGCGTTAAACACCGAGATCGTGATCTTCGAGTCCCGGAACCTAGTCGGACAGCTCGTAGACGATCTTCGCCTCGTCGCAGACCCGGAATTCAATGAGGAACTTCACGATCCCCGCCTGAGCGAAACAATCCTGACTTCGTTGGGCTTTCCGCCCAAGGCCGCACTTTCGGAAGATGAACAAAGAGAGCGCGTCATAGACACGTTGACGGCGCGCTTGAACGTCGCGAATATCCAGCAATCCCTTGCTTTTACGATCTTCATTGAAACTACGGAGCCGCAAAAGTCCGTCGATATTGTGAATGGCTTGGCCGAAGTCTACATCGAAAACCAGGTCCGAAAACAGCTGGAAGCCGCAACGCGCACGATGGAGTTCCTGTCGCAACGGACTTCCGAGCTGAAAGCGCGCGTCGAAAGTCTGGAGTTAGATTTGGCCAACCTTACCACAAATTCGAGTGTGGTGACAGAAGACGAGCTCATGGCCCAAACGCTTCAGCTGAGGGATATTCGGGGGCGCCTTATCGATCTGGATAGACGTATTGCGTTTGACGCCGCCACCATCGACCGGATTAGTCAAGCCGATACTGTAGATCTTTTGCTTTCCGAAATCGAAGCTTCAAACGACCCGCGACTGGTACAGATGGCAGTGGCCTACCGCGACGGACGACTGAGCGAAACGACTTTGCGCAGTCAGGTGTCCATGCGGTTTGATCAGCTTAAAGCGGCACTTGATCAGTCCCGCGCGCAAAGAGAAGCGCTTCAGGCATCTGCCGAGTCGCTGTCCGAGAGCATTGGCAACAAATCCAACGAGTTGATAACGCTGAACCAGCTCGAGCGGGAGGCCGAGGCGGCCCAATTGCTGTACGAGACGTTTCTCGCGCGTCTGCAGGAAGCAAGCGTTCAGCAAAGCCTAGAAATCTCAGAAACCGAGATCGTGTCCCCGGCCGTTCGACGCGAAGCGTCCTCGCCACGCCCGATTTTGGTCATGTTGCTCGCGATGACTCTGGGGGCTATGGCCGGAGCGGCCGTTGTGTTCGTCCGCGAATGGCGCTTTGCCGGATTTCGTACGGGCGAAGATTTGGTCCGGTATACTGGTCGCCGAGTGTTGGGTACGATTCCGGCCTTGGCAAACCGAACACGCCAGAGCGTTCTGAATCACCTCAAGGAAAAGCCGACCTCGGTTTTTGCCGAGGCGGTCAGAAATCTCCGGACATCGGTCTTGATGTCCAGCCTTGATCGGGAACCGAACGTAATTTTGGTCACGTCAAGCGTCCCCGGCGAAGGCAAGACCACGCTGTCAATTGCGTTGACACACCACCTCAATTCGATGGAGGGGCGGACGGCGATACTCGTTGAAGCGGATGTTCACCGCAAAACTCTCAGCGCCTACAGCGACCGGACCGATGCCGTCACGTTGGCGGATGCCGTGCTTGGACGCGAAGACGCCGACACGTGGAATCTTTTCGACAATAATCTTGGGTTCGACGTCCTGGTGGGATCAACAGATTCGTTCAACGGGGCCGACCTTTTCGCATCGGCAAAGTTTAAGGAATTGATTAAGCAACTGAGCAAGAAGTACGACCATATTATTATCGACGCCCCACCACTTCTGGCTCTGACCGACGCGCGAGTGCTAGCAAAACTCGCAGACGAGATCATCTTTGCAGTCAAATGGCAATCGACGACTAAAACCCAAGTCCGCGAAGGTCTCAATATGTTGGAAAGCGTCGGCCATCCGAATTCAGCTCTCGTTCTGAGCCAGGTAGACCTGCGCAGAATGAAAAAATACGGTTATGACGGGCAATACGCATACGACGGAACGTCGACCGATTACTATGAGAAACATTAAAATTCGTTTCACTTAAGTGAGACCGCGCGATATCGGCGCGACCGATACTAGGTGCTGTCGGACGATACGAACTGGTCTTTGGTAGGTCAGTGATGCCGCCCTTTGTGCCGCGCCGAGGCGGCACGACTTTGCGAGAGGGGCGGTGCAGTTCTCTTTAAAATAGTCTCGGGTTAAATGTGATCTTTCGTTGTTGAATCATTTGTATTGGGAGGCGTGGACAACAGCGAACTTTTCCAGACTTAGCGTGCGCCTGAAACGCTGCATCGCCCGTTTTCGTCGTCGGGGACAGAGATGTGAATGCTCGACCCGATTATTGAACAAACTGCCAGTCGCTTGTTTGTATGTGGCGCTAACTTCACATAGAGCAGCTTAGTAGGATGCGAAACGATCAGTGACTATTTCCTCCGCCTTGCTAAGGATTTTCGCCCGATTCCTGAAAAATTTCGGTGCCTTGCGATTGTTTCTCCGTTTTCTGACAATCGCGCAAAAAACCTCGCCTCTCTGATCGATGGCCCGCCATAGGTATTGCTTCTTTGCATTGATATTTCCGAAGAGCTTATCAACGTGCCATTCCCATTCGAAGTTTGCCCTCAGTTGCTTGACCCGCTGCCGTCTGATTTCCAAAGCAAACATCCGGTCGAACTGGTTCCATCAATAGCGGAGCGTTTCATGGCGCACGTCCATCCCGCATTCATGAAGGACGACGTCCACATTCCGCCACAATGAGACGCGAACATACATAATCGCGGGAAGGCGGATGATCTCCGGGCTGGTCTTGAAGTAATGAAATGGAGTGGTCTTCGTCCTGCTTGAACGCAATGTGGACTCCTGCCCGGTTCAAGCTCAGTTTCCCGTGACACCACCTCGGTAGCAACCTGCGGTCATGTCTTCAGAGACGCGGGCCATGATCGCGAACTGCAGTTTCCAGCCGTTCGCGCCGAAATGCTGTACGTCGACAAGGACCCACTTGCCCGACACTGTAACGAAGTTACGGGAGCCAAAAGCGCGACCGTGAAAAATGCGGCTTTGACGGGCCGCAACGCAACATAGGAACTGGTTGTCAGAGGACCGCTTTGGGCCGTAAGCGTTTTGTATCGTACAAGCTGTCGGCATTCATGCTGCCACGTGGAAACTGGCAGCTTGTAGCTCGGTCTATTTGTTGCCGGACACTCTAAGTTCAAAGCTCGATGGAAGGCGCGCACGTGGTCGCTATGTGGTCGCTAGTCGACATGAAGAAAGCCCAAATTACTACGTAAGATACTGATTTCAGTGGTGAGCCGTATAGGATTCGAACCTATGACCCACTGATTAAAAGTCAGTT
>CAZMRS010000024.1:0-12177 GCA_964568435.1 uncultured Boseongicola sp.
TTGGCATTGACGATTTGAGTAAGTGCAGTTTTGAGCCCGTTTCCCGCGGCGGTCAAAAGTTCGGAGTTCTCGTTACTGAGCGTTCGAATGGTCTCGATTTTCGCGGTTTCGTTCGCGATAGTTTCGGCGACTTCTTGGAACAATTTCTCTTTTCGTTCAGTAATCAGAGAGAGCTCCGAAAGTCTGCCTGTGACCAAGAGCTCCCGCTCCTTCAGCAAAATGTTTACCAAGTCTTCAAACTTAGACATCTTGCAGATCCTTTCTGACCAGAGTTTCGTAAATAGCTTTTGCTAGGCCTATTCCGCCGCTCTGTGTAAGAGCTTCAGCGCGAGTTTCTGTAAGAAAACTTTTGAACTGTTCTTCGCCAAGACCCCCTCCAAAAGTCGCGCCGCTATCCAAACCTGTTTGCGAAAGCATCTCCTTCAGGAAAGTCGATTCTAGTGATTGAGCGAGCTCCCAGAGTTCCGAGTCGTGTTTAGGCTCGGTGGTTTTCGCAATCGTTGTTGTAATGCTGTCCGTAATCATCGCGGGCCCCTGTTTGGTTCCAATTTTTTGGAAATTCACAGAAACCGGTAAAGAACCGGTAACGATCTATCCCTAGAAGACCACTGTCCGGACAGAAGGTCCCAAGGAATGATGGTGTCATTGCTCGCCCAAAATACACGCTATGAAACCGACATCGGGAAGGAATTTACCCTGGGCGGGGCTGTTCCGACGGGGGACGAGGCGCCGCTTGACACGTTTGCCGAAATTGTCCGCACATTTGAAGAGCAGAGCGAGCAAGCGTTTGGATCATTCAAAACGCTAGCGGTCACCAGTGGCAATTCAGATCTACTTGACGAAAAGGCAGTCGGTGAGCCGTCAAAGAACCGTTTGCCTTCCGAAACGCAATTTCAACGGTTGGCTCTTACGGCAAGCGATAAGCCCTTAACAGATGGCGAGTCCCTAACCAAATCTTCATCGGACGTCGCGATTGTTTCAGAGAGTAAGGCGCTGGGTCAGGTGCCCAAAAATGATTCACAGGTATGGCTTGCGCCTCCTGCAGCGGAAAAAGCTTCGCGGCAAATCACTGCATCGGTAATAACGCGTCGGGGCGATCCAGCCCCAAAGGCGCAACCTGCCATAGGCGAATACAAACCAGCGTTGTCCACCGTAGCTGTAGCCGACGTCACTCGCATCGAAAAGAACGCAAGGATTACTCCGGGTCTTGCCCGCGTTTCACCGCCCGGTCAGGTAGTTGCAGAAGACCCTCAATCGCGGTCGGCTGCAGCGGCATCGTTGGGCAAAGCAGTTGGCGTCGATACCTCAGTCCAGATTAGTTTCGGCGAACCAAGCAGACAAAAATCTCCTACAGATTCAGGCTCCTCACTTCCTTTGTACGCCACTCTCGAGAGCTCGACAAAAGCGGCTAAAAGCACACCGGCACTTTTATTGTCAGAAGTCGGTGGCGATAGCCGTCAGAGCGCACTCAAAGAAAGTGACGCGGTTCAGTCTCAGAATGCTCCTTTGGGGGGTTCAAAGCTCAGCAGTCCCAAGCGGGATGTGCCGGTTGGGGACAAGACAGACCTTTCAGTCAGTTCGCACTCGAGTGCCGGACGGGAACTGACCAAATCAAGTCCGCAACCGTTCCCGAGCACTGGATTTTTGCGCACAGAGATCATGCAGCCGCCGCCTTCGTCTATTCCATCAGTGGAGGCGCAGCAAAATCGGGACAACTTAGTCTCAAAAGTCGGCACGGGTCAGGCTGGGTCGTTGACAGAGTCCAGCGCGGTCTCGATATCGGCGCCGTCTGAGATGGCCGCAAAGCCACAGCGACTGGTTGATCGGTTTGATATCCGCCGCACGGTTTCTCACCGAGATCTCGCAACCGTTCGAGCGTACAATGCGGAAGCCCTCCCTAAATTCTCTGCGCCAAGCATTGATAAATCCGGCTCAATACCTGACGCCAGGGTGGCACCGTCTTTACTGACTATGGGTGAGCAGCGCCTCGAACCTTCGCTGCAAGTCGTTTCCACCTTGCGATCAGAGAGTGGCGAGGCACAGATCCGAACGATCACGCAATCAGCTGACCTTTCGCCAACGCGCCAAGATCTTGCCCGTACGGTGTTGCCCCAAGTGAGCGAGGCGATCCGCACAACAAGCTCGGGATCGGTAGAGATCAAATTGAATCCGGAAGAGCTTGGGCGTGTCAAACTTGTGATGACCTTGCAGGATGCCGGAATGGTTGTGGCATTCTCCGCGGAACGATCCGAGACCATGGAGCTCATTCGCCGCCACGTTGACCTGTTGGCGCAGGAGTTACGTCAGAGCGGCCACCAATCGGTGGATTTCCAGTTTGAAGGCGAAGGTCGGCGGCAGGAGGGGCGGGAAAGTCTGCCCAAATTTGACAACGAACCATACGCCACGATGGGCATTGCCGAACTCTCAAAAAGTCAGCCGTCGACTAAAGCGGAACTAGACGGCCGCTTGGACATTCGGATTTAGAGAAAGGAATATCTATGGAGGTAAATTCAGTTGGCCAAACGCCGCAATCTGTTAGCAGCACGACGCCAGAACCTTCGGCAAACTCGGCGCTCACTTCGGATTTTGAGACATTTCTTCGGATGCTCACAACGCAACTGGAAAACCAAGATCCGCTCAACCCGATCGAGTCGTCGGATTACGCAGTTCAGCTCGCGACATTCTCGGGTGTGGAGCAGCAGGTTCGTACCAATGATCTGCTGCAGGAAATGATCGCTGGAAACTCCCCAACTGGGTTGAGCGACGTTTCGGGATGGGTCGGGATGGAGGCACGGGTCGCTGGAGTCGTTCGCTTCGACGGAACACCGGTGACGTTGGCACCTAATATGGATGCGGCCTCTGACTCAGCCTACCTGGTAGTCCGTGATGCGAGCGGCCAGTTTGTGTCGCGTGAACAATTGCCTTCGAACGCGACCACGGTTCTTTGGGCCGGCACTTCGGACACCGGCGCACCTTTGCCGCCAGGGGACTACCTATTCGAGGTAGAGAGTGTAACCAATGGCGAAGTCACAAGTATCAAACAGATCGAGTACTATTCTCTGATTACAGAAGCGCGTCTTAACAGTGATGGCATTGATCTCGTTCTCAATGGCGGGGCGACAGTCTCTGCTGAAAACGTGCAAGCACTTAGATCACCCGCCCCGATTTAAAGCCAAAACCCAATTCCGACGCCAATCGCAAGCAATACCGCACCAGCCACGCTGGCAAGCGTGACGCTTCGCCAAGTGCTTTTGTTGCTTTCAGGTGGGCTGGCTTGTTGTTGAACCAGTAAGTCCTCAACTAGTTGCGGTAACTTTGGTCCAAAACGGGATACGACGCGAATGGCCTTGCCGAGATCGCGGATCAAAGCCTTCGGGCCAACATTCTCGGCGATGTAGTTTTCGACGATTGGCTGAGATACGGTCCAAATGTTTATGTTCGGGCTCAAAGAACGTGCAACCCCTTCGACGACGACCATAGTTCTCTGCAATAAGATAAGCTCAGTCCGCGTTTCCATTCCGAAGCGTTCTGTTACCTCGAAGAGATAGCTTAAGAGCCGTCCCATTGAGATCCGGCTGGCATCCATTCCAAAAATCGGTTCTCCCACGGCCCGCAATGCCCGCGCAAATTCGTCGACGTCTTTGTCAGCCGGCACGTATCCTGCCTCAAAGTGCACTTCCGCGACGCGTCGGTAGTCTTTTCGAATGAATCCAAACAAGATCTCTGCATAGACGCGGCGCGTGTACTCATCGATCCTGCCCATTATGCCAAAGTCCAAGGCAATCAAATTGCCATCGGCGTCAATTTTCAGGTTCCCCTGATGCATGTCCGCGTGGAAGTAGCCGTCGCGAAGTGCGTGCAATAGGAACATCTTCAGTATCCGCTCGCCAATCGCATTTGTGTCGTGCCCGGCCGCCCTTATGGCGTTCACATCGCCGGACGGCAGCCCCTCGACCCAAGCGAGCGTCATCACGCGCCGCGAAGATAGAAACCATTTCACTTCCGGGACGTCGAAGCCTTCATCGCCTGCTGTGTTGGCCGCAAACTCCGCCGCAGAGGCAGTTTCAAGCCGCAAGTCCAGTTCGCCCATAACAACGCCTTCGAAATGCGAAATAACGTCGGTTGGCCGAAGCCGTCTGGTCGCCGGCGCGATGGTCTCGATCAAACTCGCAGCCAAATAGAAAGCGTCGATGTCTTTGCGGAAGGCGCGCTCAATGCCGGGTCTTAGAACTTTGACTGCAACCTCTTCGCCGGTAGCGCCCAGAACCGCCTTATGCACTTGTGCAATCGACGCAGCAGCCACCGGCTCGGAAAAATCAGAAAATACCTCTTCGACGGTTACACCTAGCTCTTTCTCGAGCGTGCTTTTGGCGATCTGTGTTGAGAAGGGCGGAAGCTTATCTTGAAGGACTCGCAGCTGAAGCGCGAGTTCGTCTCCGACGACGTCCGGCCGCGTGGAGAGTATTTGACCAAACTTAATGTAGGCCGGCCCCAGTGCGGTCAGAGCTCGCGTGGCTGGAGGAAGGTTCGAGTCACCCTTGTAGCCTAACCATTTGAATGGCCAGCCCAAGAAACGTGCTGTAATTCTGAGTGGAGCAGGGGCATTGAACGCCTCCAACACAACGCCCATGGCACCGGTTCGCTCAAGCGTGGCACCCGTGCGGATCAACCGCAGGATATTGTGGGGTCCACGCACCTAGAGTTTCCAGCCCGAGTGCAGTGCAGCGATACCCAAAGACAAGTTCCGATACCTGACCTGTTCGAACCCAGCTGTTCGGATCATTTCGGCGAAAGTCTCTTGATCCGGAAACTTTCGGATAGACTCGACAAGGTATTGATAACTGTCACGATCACTTGCGATCAGCTCGCCCATTCGAGGAATGACATTGAACGAGTATAGATCGTAGAGTTTTTGCATACCGTCGCTCGGCAGTTGCGAAAACTCCAAGACCATTAGGCGGCCGCCGGGGCGCAGAACTCGGTAGGCCTCACTCAATGCATCAGGGATGCGAGTGACATTCCGAATACCAAATGAGATTGTATACACATCAAATGAGTTGTCTTCGAACGGGAGCGCCATCGCGTCACCCGTTACCCAGTCCAAATGCGCGGACAGTGCGGCTGCTTCCGCGCGTTTGCGGCCTTCGACCAACATGTTTTCGGTCATGTCCAGTACAACGGCTTCCGCACCTTGGGCACGCTTTAAGAACCGAAATGAGATATCGCCGGTCCCACCAGCCACGTCCAAAAGGCGCTGTCCGGCACGTGGCGCGATCCAATCCATCATCGCTTCTTTCCACAGCCGATGGACACCAACCGACATGACGTCATTCATGACGTCGTATTTCGACGCCACGTTCGTAAAGACGCCATGGACCAGACCCGCCTTTTCGCTTTCTTGAACCTCACGGTTCCCGAAATGAGTTGTTTTTTCCGTCATACTTTGCGTTACCCGGCGAGTCTTTCTTTGATTTCTGTTGGATATAGCCTGACGCGTGAAGTGACAAACGCGATGAACCCACTGTGAAAGTAAGTCGCAACACTGTGTCTTGTTGGCTTGTAATTCTGTGTCTGTGCGCGATCTAAGGTGTACTAGACAGGAAAGTTACGGCGAAGACATGCCCGAATTGCCAGAAGTTGAAACTGTTCGAAACGGAATGCGACCTGCGATGGAACGCAAAGTCATTCTCCGTGCGGAAGTCCGGCGGCCTGATCTACGCTGGCCTTTCCCTGAAAACATGGCGGCAAGGTTGACCGGTAAGATGGTTTTGGCGCTGAGACGCCGATCAAAGTACATCCTGATGGATCTTGAAAGTGGCGAAACCCTCATCATCCATCTCGGTATGTCAGGGAGAATACTCATATCTGACGAGGAACTCGGAAGCTTCCATCACTCCGCAGAAACTCCAAAAAAGCACGACCATGTCATCTTTCATATGAATGACGGAGCTAGAATCACGTTCAATGATGCACGACGGTTCGGTGCCATGGACCTTGCCCCGACGGACGATATCGAGTCGCATTGGCTACTGAAAGACATTGGCCCTGAACCGCTCGGCAATGGATTCAATGAGCGATACCTTGAAGGGGCGTTGAGTGGGCGGAACACCCCGATGAAGACCGCGCTTCTGGATCAGAAAGTCGTCGCGGGCCTCGGCAATATTTACGTGTGCGAGGCACTCAATCGGTCTGGCATTTCACCAAGGCGTAAAGCCAGAAATGTCTCGCGAAAAAGCATCTCACGGCTAGTGCCAATCATCCGAGATGTTCTAAACGAGGCCATCGCGGCCGGTGGCTCTTCTCTTCGCGACTACCGTCAGGCAGACGGCGAACTTGGTTACTTTCAGCACACCTTTCGCGCATATGATCGTGAAAGCGAACGGTGCCAAACACACGGCTGCGACGGTAAAATTGCACGCATAGTGCAGTCCGGTCGATCGACATACTATTGTCCGAGATGCCAAAGATAACTTGAACCCAACCGGCGGAATGCTAAGCCTCAAGGTCTAACTTGACCGCAGGAGCGGAATGAGAATGGCTTACAACACGATCATCCTCGATGTCGAAGACAGTGTCGCAACGATACGCCTAAATCGTCCAGAAGCACTCAATGCGCTAAACGCGGAGCTGCTCTCAGAGCTTGCTCAAGCTGTTCGCGACGCGGATCAGAATGACCGTATTCGGTGCATCGTTATAACCGGGTCCGAGAAAGCATTCGCGGCAGGTGCCGACATTACTGAGATGGCAGAGCTGAGTTTTGTCGATGTGTTTTCCAAGGATTACCTCGCATCTGACGCCGAAGCGATTGCAGGGTGCCGAAAACCGATCATTGCCGCTGTCGCCGGGTATGCCCTGGGTGGCGGGTGTGAACTGGCAATGATGTGCGACTTCATCATTGCCGCAGACACAGCCAAGTTCGGGCAACCCGAGATCAATCTTGGTGTGGTCGCTGGACTTGGCGGCTCTCAAAGGTTGACCCGCTTTGTCGGGAAGTCCAAATCGATGGAAATGCATCTGACCGGCCGTTTTATGGACGCAGAAGAGGCGGAACGGTCGGGTTTGGTTAGTCGCGTGGTTCCAGCCAAGAATCTTATGGAAGAAGCGCTTTCCGCCGCTGCAAAAGTGGCTGAGAAATCGTCGCTCGCGACGATGGCGGTCAAAGAAGCTGTGAACCGGAGCTATGAAACCACTCTTGCTGAAGGGCTGTTATCTGAACGTAGGCTGTTTCACGCGCTTTTTGCCACGGATGACCAAACCGAAGGTATGACTGCTTTCACCGAGAAGCGTGAACCACAGTTTCGGGACAAATAGTCAAAAAGTACGCAAGGGTCTTCCCAAAGTCCTTCGAATCCCGTAGTGAGCGCCGCATATGCGCGTGAGGCCCGCTTTGGCCAGATGGATCCGGTACGTGAAAACCCGGCATTGGGCTCTTGCGCAAGAGTTTTGAACAAGACCCGATGAAAGGGAAGTCACATGGCGAATTCGCCCCAGTCCAAAAAACGCGCGCGCCAGAACGCCCGCAAATTTGCTGTCAACAAAGCCCGCCGTTCGCGGATCCGTACGCACCTGCGCAAAGTCGAAGAAGCGATTGCTTCGGGCGACAAGGACGCAGCATCCACCGCGCTTCGCGCTGCCCAGCCTGAACTGATGCGTGGCGTCACCAAAGGTGTCTACCACAAAAATACTGCGGCACGGAAAATGTCTCGTCTTTCGGCCCGCGTAAAAGCACTCGGCTAATCAGTCAGAAAATTTTTTTGAACGCGCCCGATTCTGGGCGCGTTTTTTGTTAAGCGATTGACCTCACGAGACTCTCAGCTTGGCATTTCTGCAACCCCGATGGGATTCGCGGCGACAAACTCAGAGTCAAGCGCAAAGGCTTGTTGCGAGCCCGCCAATCACCGTCCTAACTTGTCCTTGCGATTCACATCGTCCTTGGGGGGACATGGTTAATGAGCGGGGCATCGAGCCGATGCATTGGGAGCGTGGATCCCAATGCTGCGTGGCAGATTTTGGAGGAGGATTCCTCCGCTAAGCTCATTGACGTCAGGACTCGCGCCGAGTGGGGATACGTCGGCGTTCCTGACTTAGAGGAAATTGGCCAATCGGTGGTATTCACCGAATGGGCAATCTTTCCCGACATGTCCGCAAACCCGCAGTTCGTGGCCGAGGTGATGGAAGCTTTAGGGGATCAAATACCCACCAAGCTTCTCTTCATCTGCCGGTCCGGCGTGCGTTCCCTTCGGGCTGCCAACGTGGTTGCCGAACATCTCGCCGCAAGCGAGGTCGACGCCGACTGCATTAACGTAGCCGAAGGCTTCGAGGGCGATTTGGATCCAGAGGGACACCGGGGCGGCCTCAATGGATGGAAGGCCCGGGGGCTGACATGGCGTCAGTCTTAAACAAGAAACGCGAACAGGACGGGTCGGCAGTTAATGGAACAGGGCAGTTGGGAAGCAATCCGCGGCGAACTTCAGAAGTCCGTTGGCAAGAATAACTATACGAACTGGATTGAACCTCTCGAGTTTTCTGAACTGAGGGATGGGGTCGCGACATTCTTGGTCCCAACGCAGTTCATGGGCAACTGGGTATCCCGAAACTTTGGCGACAAGATTCTGCATCAGCTATCGGTCGTGGGTGAGCCTGTAACGCGCGTAGCTTTCTCAGTGCCGCAACAAAACAAGTCTGCCAAACGCTCAACAGCACCGAAACCGAAAGTTCTGAACGAGGACAACGATCTTCCTGGCGCCCCGCTTGATCCACGCTTCAAGTTTGACACGTTTGTCGTCGGCAAGCCGAACGAGCTGGCTCATGCCGCCGCGCGCCGTGTTTCTGAGGGTGGTCCAGTAACCTTCAACCCTTTGTTCCTTTATGGCGGTGTTGGTTTGGGCAAAACGCACCTGATGCACGCGATTGCCTGGGAATTGCAACGCCGCGAGAAGGGCCTTCGAATTGTCTATCTGTCCGCCGAGCAATTTATGTACCGCTTTGTGCAGGCGCTGCGCGACAAGGATATGATTGCCTTTAAGCAGCTGTTCCGTTCCGTCGACGTCTTGATGATTGACGACGTTCAGTTCATTGCCGGTAAGGATGCTACGCAAGAAGAATTCTTCCACACGTTCAACGCTTTAGTCGATCAGGGAAAGCAGATTATCGTGTCATCGGATCGCGCACCGACTGAAATCTCTGGAATTGAGGATCGGATCGTGAGCCGACTTCAGTCCGGATTGGTGGTCGATCTCCACCCAACAAACTATGAGCTGCGTTTAGGCATTCTGCAGCAGAAGATGGATCAGTATTCAGAGCAATTTCCGAATTTGGTCATTGCGGATGGCGTACTGGAATTTCTTGCTCATCGCATTTCGACCAATGTCCGTGTTCTTGAAGGTGCAATGATGCGACTCTTCGCGTTCGGTGCGCTCGTTGGGCGAGAAGTGACTTTGGAATTGGCACAGGATTGTTTGTCCGACATCCTCCGCCACTCCGATCGGAAAATCACCGTCGAGGAAATCCAACGCAAAGTCAGCGATCATTACAACATCCGCTTGAGCGATCTTATTGGCCCAAAGCGGGTTCGCACATTTGCAAGGCCGCGACAGGTTGCGATGTATCTGGCCAAGACAATGACGAGCCGATCGTTACCTGAGATTGGGCGTCGGTTTGGCGGACGTGATCACACGACGGTCATGCACGGTGTCCGGAAGATCGAAGAGCTGAAGCAACAAGACAGCCAGATTGCGGACGATCTGGAGCTCCTGCGTCGGTCTCTGGAAGCCTGATAAAGCAAAAAAAACTGGGTTTCGAACTCGTCACGGTGCGCAATAGTGCCGTCTGCCCTTGACGCTCGCTGAGGGAGGCGGGAAAGTCCGGCTCAACCATTGCGCTAGGGGGAAAAACCGATAGGGTGTCTCTCCCGGCAACTGAGGGAGCGTGAGGATGAAGTTTTCGATTGAGCGCAGCGCCTTGCTTAAGGCAGTTGGTCAAGCGCAATCGGTGGTGGAGCGTCGCAACACCATCCCAATTCTTGCGAACGTTCTGATCGAAGCCGAGGGCGATCAAGTCAGCTTTCGGGCCACTGATCTTGATATCGAGGTTGTCGATGAAGCGCCGGCAAAAGTTGAACGTGCGGGTGCCACGACGGTAAGCGCCGTCACGCTCCACGAGATTGTACGGAAGCTGCCTGACGGTGCCTTAGTCACGCTTTCAGATGATGGAGCTTCGGGACGACTGACGGTTGAAGCAGGCCGTTCAAATTTTGCGCTGGCGACGTTGCCTAAGGAAGATTTTCCTGCAATGGCGAGCTCGGAGTATGAAGCGAACTTTGTTTGCGCAGCACCGACTCTGAGACGTCTATTTGACAAGTCCAAATTCGCGATCTCCACCGAAGAAACGCGGTATTACCTGAACGGTGTGTACATGCACGTTGCGGATGCAGCTGGCGGCCAGGTCTTGCGTTGCGTCGCAACCGACGGTCATCGGCTTGCGCGCATTGACGCTGATTTGCCGTCTGGCGCGCAGTCTCTGCCGGGTGTAATTGTCCCGCGCAAGACCGTGGGCGAATTGCGGAAACTTCTCGACGACGACGAAACGGAGATTGCTGTTTCAGTGAGCGAGACGAAAGTGCGCTTCGCTGCACCGGGCATCACGCTCACGTCGAAAGTTATTGACGGTACGTTCCCTGATTACACACGTGTCATTCCGGGTGGAAACACGCGGCGTCTCGAAGTCGATGCCGCGGAGTTTGCACAGGCAGTCGACCGAGTCGCCACAGTGTCTTCCGAGCGGTCCCGGGCGGTCAAAATGTCGTTGGATGAAGACCGGCTTGTGCTTTCTGTGAACGCCCCTGACAGCGGTGCGGCTGAGGAAGAACTCGCTGTTGCGTATGGCGACGACGCGCTCGAAATTGGGTTTAATGCCAAATACTTGCTCGAAATTGCCAGCCAAGTTGATCGGGAGAATGCTGTCTTTCTATTTAACTCCTCCGGCGATCCGACGCTAATGCGCGAAGGTAATGATGAAACGGCCGTGTACGTTGTCATGCCTATGCGTGTTTAAGTCCTCGTTCGATCATTCTGATGTCTGAAGGGGCAGGATAATGCCCGGTTGTTGCGTCACCTCCCTGACGCTGTCCCACTTCCGATCTCACAAGGTGACCCGGCTCGCGCTCGACGGCCGCCCGGTTGCCTTATTTGGGGCGAACGGCGCGGGCAAAACCAATATTCTTGAAGCTGTGTCGCTCTTGTCACCGGGTCGCGGCTTGCGCAGAGCTTCTGCCGACGAGCTGATCCGACGGCCGGAGACGCTCGGGTGGAAGATCAGCGCTGTGGTAGAGGCCAATGGTCAGTCACATGAGGTGGAAACCAGCTCTGAACCCAACCAGCCGCGCGCAGTAAGGATCAACGGCAAGGCTTCGCCACAGATAGGTCTTGGACGCATTGCGCGAGTCGTGTGGCTTGTGCCTGCAATGGATCGTTTATGGCTTGAAGGCGCGGACGGACGGCGGCGTTTTCTCGATCGGATGGCGATGAGCTTTTTGCCACACCATGGCGAGGTTGTGCTCGCCTATGAAAAGGCGATGCGAGAACGGAACCGGCTTTTGAAAGACATGGTGCGCGACGCCCATTGGTACGGCGTTCTCGAAAAGCAGATGGCCGAAGCTGGTGCCAAGAGTATGGAAAACCGGCGAACGGCGGTTCAGCGTTTGTCCGAGGCTCAGAGTGGCGCGGAAACGGCGTTCCCAGCGGCAGAGCTTGCGCTGGAGCACGCGCAAGGCGAGCTGCCAGAGACGTCGGAGGGCTTGCTCGAAGCGCTCTCAGAGGGGCGTCCGGCAGATTTGAGAGCAGGTCGCACGCTCATCGGCCCGCATCGAGTAGATATGACCGCGCGCTACGCCGAAAAAGGTGTCATGGCAGGGCAGTGCTCGACAGGAGAACAGAAAGCCTTGCTGATTTCGCTCGTTCTATCCAACGCTCGTGCATTGTCAGAGGATGTAGGTGCGCCACCACTCATCCTTCTTGATGAGGTCGCGGCTCACCTGGATGCAGATCGGCGCAAGGCGCTTTATGACGAGATATGTGCGCTGGGCGCACAAGCCTGGATGACGGGCACGGGCCCGGAGCTTTTTGAAGACCTTGGAGATCGCGCTCAGCTTTTCGAAGTCGTCGAGACGGACGCGGGAAC
>CAZMRS010000025.1:0-12104 GCA_964568435.1 uncultured Boseongicola sp.
CAGTCATAGTGTTTTCTTTCGAATGCGAGGGGTTTGGGGGCTCTGCCCCCGGCGCTTTGCGCCTCCCCCGGGATATTTTCACCAAGAAGAATTCATAAGGTTGATGCAGCCTGATCCAGTCGCGAGAGTGCTTCCGCGATATCTTCGTCGGTCAAGTTCAACGCCGGCAGGATGCGCACCGCATTGTCGGCGGCTGGCACGGTCAGGACGCCTGCGTCATACCCAGCGGCCACAACGTCCGTGTTAGTGGCTTTGCATTTGAGACCAAGCATCAAGCCAGCACCGCGCACACTTTCAAAGACGTCTGGGTGCGCTGCAACGAGCCCTTCAAGACCCTGACGCATTAAACCCGCCTTGCGGCGGACCTCTGCCAAAAACGCCTCATCTGCGACGATTTCCATGACTTTTGTGCCGACCGCCATCGCCAGCGGATTGCCACCGTAGGTCGAGCCATGAGTTCCCGCCGTCATGCCAACGGCTGCGTTCTCTGTGGCGAGCACGGCACCAACTGGAAAGCCACCGCCGATACCCTTAGCCACCATCATAATATCGGGCGAAACACCTGCCCACTCATGGGCAAACAATTTGCCGGTCCGACCGACTCCGCATTGCACTTCGTCAAAGATCAGAAGAGCGCCAACTTCGTCACAGGCGTCGCGCAACCCTTTGAGGCATTGATCGGGTACCGGAATAATGCCGCCTTCGCCTTGAATGGGCTCTATGATTACCGCCGCTGTCTGATAGTTCAAAGCCGCTCGAAATGCCTCGTGATCGCCGAACGGCACATGTGTGAACCCCGGCAGGAGGGGCCCAAACCCGGCAGTCATCTTTTCTGAGCCGGCCGCTGCAATGCCTGCGGCGGACCGACCATGAAACGAACCCGTAAACGCGATGATTTCCGAGCGATCCTCACCTTTGGCGCTCCAGTACTTGCGCGCCATTTTGACGGCCAGTTCGCAGGCTTCCGTGCCTGAGTTCGTAAAAAAAACCGTGTCGGCAAAAGTTTCTTCGACGAGAAGATCGGCCAGCGTTTCCTGGCCCGGGATGCCGTAAAGGTTCGAGGTATGCCAAAGTTTCCCGGCTTGTGTCGTCAGTGCCTCCACCAGATCGGGGTTGGCGTGACCGAGCACATTCACTGCGATTCCGGCTCCGAGATCGAGAAATCGACGTCCATCTTCCTCGACCAGCCATGAGCCTTCGCCGGCCACAAAGGACATGGGCGCGCGGTTATACGTGGGCAAGATCGACGGGATCATCGGGAAAACCTTTATTTCTGAAGCCTGAGACGTGCCAGTGGCACCAAGGCATGTCAACATTCTGGGAAATCAAAGAAAGCATGCAGTCGCACCGATTACGGCGCGATGGACTAATCGATCAACGTCGACGTCGGAGCGATATGCTGGCAGCTTTCTTCATGCGGGAGGCGATAAGGCAAGTCGCTTGCCCTGTCGACCCCAAAAACCCAGGCGTGACATAACAGAAACAAGCACGAGCCAGATGTTGCAAATGCTCGGGAAATTCTCGGCCGCCTCTCTTGTAGGCCGCGTGCCGCATGACTAAGATAAGGGGCCTTAAGAAAAGCGCTGAGGATCAGAGCATGTCGTGGACCGACGAACGGGTGGAAACACTCAAGAAAATGTGGAGCGAAGGGCAATCAGCCAGTCAGATTGCCAAGGAGCTCGGCGGCGTGACACGCAATGCCGTGATCGGCAAGGTCCACAGACTTGGGCTGTCCAATCGTGCCGGGGCATCCTCGACACCCGCACCAGAGCGCAAGTCAGCCAAAGCTGAAAGCGCACCGGCGGCAAAACCAGCTGCGAAGTCTGCGCCGAAGGAGAAGGTGATTGAAGTCACCGTGACCCCGCGCAAACCTATCGTCCCTGCAGGTCAGCCTCTGCCACCACAGCCGTCGGCGAATGAGATCAGCCCGGAGACTCTCGCCAACGTTCGTGAAGTTGAAAAGACCTCAAAGAAAATCAGCCTGATGGATTTGACTGAGCGGACTTGTAAATGGCCCGTTGGCGATCCGGCAACTGAAGACTTCTGGTTTTGCGGTCTGGCCGTGCAACAGGGCAAGCCTTATTGCGAAGCGCATGTCAGCGTCGCATTCCAGCCGATGAGCAGCCGCCGCGACCGTCGCCGGTAGTAAGCTTCTGGCACACGCGTTCCGTACAACACATACGCCATGAGCCAGAACCCACCAGACCTACGTCCCGACCTCGCTCGCGCCCGCGTCCCTGCCGACGCGCGCCCGGGTCAGCCGACCATTGGCATGGTGTCACTTGGCTGCCCGAAAGCGCTTGTCGACAGCGAACGCATACTCACGCGTCTTCGCGCTGAAGGCTATGCGATCAGCCCCGATTATTCCGGCGCAGATGCTATCATCGTAAACACCTGTGGGTTTCTTGATAGTGCCAAGGCCGAAAGCCTCGATGCCATTGGCGAGGCCCTCACTGAAAACGGCCGCGTCATCGTCACCGGGTGTCTTGGGGCCGAACCTGAATACATCACTGGAGCCCACCCCAAGGTTCTCGCGGTCACCGGCCCGCATCAGTACGAACAAGTGCTCGACGCCGTCCACGTGGCCGTGCCTCCTGACCCGGATCCTTTCATCGACTTGCTTCCAGGCGCGGGCGTTAAGCTCACGCCGCGCCATTACAGCTATTTGAAGATTTCCGAAGGCTGCAATCACAAGTGCAAGTTCTGCATTATCCCCGACATGCGCGGTCGCCTCGCGTCGCGTCCACAGAAGGCCGTGATGCGCGAGGCGGAGAAGCTCGTCGAAAGCGGAGTCAAGGAACTCCTCATCATTAGCCAGGACACGTCTGCTTATGGCACAGACTGGAAAGATCGCGAAACAAAGGCCCCGATCCTCGACCTCGCTCGCGACCTAGGAACGCTCGGCGTTTGGGTGCGGATGCACTATGTCTACCCTTACCCCCATGTCCGCGAACTGATCCCCGAGATGGCGGAGGGCAGCATCCTGCCGTACCTCGATATTCCGTTCCAACATGCCCACCCGGACACGCTCAAACGCATGGCCCGCCCCGCAGCCGCGGCGCGTACTTTGGACGAGATCGCGGCTTGGCGTGCGACCTGTCCCGACATCACGCTAAGGTCGACGTTCATCGTCGGCTACCCTGGCGAAACAGAGGAAGAGTTCCAGACGCTCCTCGATTGGATGGACGAAGCGCAACTAGACCGTGTCGGGTGCTTCCAGTATGAAAATGTCGAAGGCGCGCGCTCGAACGCGCTACCAGATCATGTACCCGAAGAGATCAAACAAGACCGCTGGAAACGCTTCATGGAAAAAGCGCGGACAATCTCAGCGAGCAAACTCGCGGCAAAGGTCGGGGAGCGCCTTTCTGTGATCGTTGATGAAATCGACGACGAAGGCGTTGCAACCTGTCGCACGCAGGCGGACGCGCCAGAGATCGACGGCAATCTTTTCATCGACGACAACACTTCGAACCTGTCTGTCGGCGATATTGTCGAAGTCGAAGTGGACGAAGCAAGCGAATACGATCTATGGGGACAGATCGTCTAAGCCACAAATTTTAAAGAGGTTCAGTTTTGGATGACTGGAGGGGCCGACCGACGCATGTCAAACATCGTTGGCCCCTCCAGTCACTTCTGACGTCCCAGGGAAAGAACGTTTAGTGCGTCATGGCCTCCACGCGAGCGATGAGATCAGAGTTGCGGCAGTATTCGGGGATGCCGCCTTCGCCACGCGCCAGCTTGCTTTCACAGTCGCCCGCGTCGCTACAGCCAATGCATTGAACAATGGCTTCGACCAGCTCTCTCCCGCTGACCATTCCCGATTGTCGGGCAAGGTCCAGATCAGCCCCATTGCGTGTGGCCATGCGATCCATAAGGCGCTCGTGATGCTCGGCTTTAGACGTCGTACTCATCGCGTGTTCTCCTCAACGATGAGACGACACTCAGCAAAACATCCGTGCTGCGCACTGATCCAGATCAAATTTTGGGGTCAGCCGCCGACGGCGCGTCGCACCATATTGATCCGATCGGCGTTTGGCGGGTGTGTTCCCAAGAACCGATCACCCGGATCCGGTGCACGTGAGAAATAAAGCACACCTCTCAGCGGATCGTACCCCGCCCGCTGTGCGATCCGCGCACCAAGCGAATCTGCTTCAAGCTCAAATCCTTTTGAGTAACGACGCGCGCCGACAGTTCCGCCGATATTTTGAGCCGCCTCAACACCTGCCGGATCGAGACCTGCAATTGATCCAAGGATGGACCCCAGAATTGCACCGGTCGCGGCAGAGTTTTGCGTCTGCGAGATATGCCCTTCAATGTGGTGCGCGGCTTCATGTGCAAGCGCGAAGGCCAATTCATCGCGGTTGCGCATGACCTCGAAAAGCGCAGGCGTGAACCCTATCGCCGGGCGGCCATCGCGATCGAGCGTCTGATACGCGTTTGCCCCCAATTCTTCGCGCTCATCAACGAAAATTCGAAAATCACAGTCCGCATTGGGCCGCATTTGCCGGCAGGTGCGCTCTGCTACTGGTTCCACACGGCGCACCACGGCCTGGAAATCCGCCAAAGTCTGCGGTCTGCCTGTTCTGGCTTGTGCAACTGTTGGCGCTGGCTCGACTGACTGGCTCGGTCGCGGAGATGTCGCAACTTGAATGTCGCAAGCAGCAAGAAGTCCCACCGCGGCAAAAGAAAATACAAAACGCTTCAAACCTGAACTCCTCGCAGGAAACCACTCATCTCGCCACCAAAGTGTACGACTGATGCACCCCCTGCAAGCCTCCCCTTGCGAAGTCCCGCCGATGCAGTCACGTTCGACACATGTTTACGATTGAACACGAATTCGACGCGACCGTCGTCACCCTCGTCGATGATGCAGCTGAGCATCGTCAGGAAGATATCACCATTACAGCCTTCGAGGACTGCGTGACGCTTGAACAATTGGACACCCGGCAAGATCGTGTCCAGAAAATCACCTTGTCGCTTGCACAATTGGCCGACCTTACAGCGGCGCTGAACCTTCCCGAAGGCGTGTACCTTCGCAACCGGTCCACCACCCCATGACAACCGCCTTTTTCTACGACGAACAAAGTTTTTGGCATTCAGGCGGCAACTACGCTTTCATGTCTCCGGTCGGCGGTCTGATGCAGCCTGCGGCGACAGGTGGGCTGCCGGAGAATCCAGAAACCAAAAGACGCCTCGTCAATCTGATGAACGTCACCCGCCTGATGGATGAACTGGCCGTCGAGCGCGCCGCCCCGGCCAGCCAGATTGACCTTATTCGTGTCCACACCGGTGACTTTCTGACGACTTTCAAGACAACATCCGACGCAGGAGGCGGCGAAACTGGTATGCGCGCGCCCTATGGGCCGGGCGGCTACGAACTCGCCGCGCTTTCTGCAGGCCAGGCCAAGGCGGCTTTGTTATCCGTCCTCGACGGCACCTACACCAATGCTTACGCCCTTACCCGCCCTCCAGGACACCATTGCCTGCGCGACTGGCAAAACGGTTTCTGCCTCCTCGCCAATATCGCCATTGCCGTCGAAGCCGCGATTGCAGAGGGCAAAGCCGGGAAGGTTGCGGTGCTGGACTGGGATGTTCACCACGGCAACGGAACCGAAGCGATCTTTTATGACCGCGACGACGTGCTCACCATCTCAATGCATCAGGACCACAACTATCCGCTCGACAAAGGCGATTTCAAAGATCGCGGAGAAGGCGCCGGCGAAGGGAATAACCTGAACATCCCACTACCACCCGGAGCGGGACACAATACGTGGCTTCAGGCACTCGATCGGCTCGCCATCCCCGCCATTCTCGCCTTCAAACCTGACGTGCTGGTCATTGCCTGCGGTTTCGACGCAGCGGCCTTCGACCCTTTGGGGCGGATGTTATGCTCCGTGGAAACCTTCCGAGAAATGACGCGCCGGGTCATGGCGCTGACAAGTGATATCTGCGACGGTCGCCTCGTTATGGCGCACGAAGGTGGTTACTCTGAAACCTACGTGCCCTTTTGCGGTCATGCGACTTTGCAAGAGATGTCGGGCTCCAAAATCGACGCGCCCGACCCTTTCGCCGAAGCTCTGAAAATCAGGCAGCCCAGCGCCGCTTTTGAGAATTTCGCAAGCGGTCTCATCGACGAAATGGCCGCCGCGCTCGGATGATCTAAGCCGCACCACTGGAAATCTCAGGCCGTGGCGAATACCTGTGCCCTGACCAAAGACGGAGCACACAATGCCAGAGGCAAATCCCGCTGCATTTTCCTTTCTCGCGACTCGCCGTTCGCGACCTGCGAAAATTCTGACGACGCCCATCCCAGATCGTGCGGAGCTGGAAGAAATTTTGACCATTGCAGCCCGTTCACCGGATCACGGCAAACTTGAGCCGTGGCGCTTCATCGTTTTGCAGAAAGCCGCTCTTGAACGGCTCGCTTCCACTGTCGCGACCTACGGCCAAAAGCTGAGTCAGGACGCTGAAAAGATAGATAAAATGACCGCGCAATTCGCTAATGCAGACCTCGCGGTCGCTGTCATCGCAAGCCCCAAACCGTCCGAGAAAATCCCCGAGATCGAGCAGACGCTCTCAGCAGGCGCTGTCGCTATGAACCTTCTTTCGGCTGCCCTCGCTGCCGGGTGGGGCGCAAACTGGCTGTCGGGATGGATCAGCCATGAAAAAGATTGGCGGGAAACCCACCTCGGTCTGTCAGACCAAGAATGGATTGCTGGTTTCATCCATATCGGCACTGAACGGATGGCGCCGCCGGAACGTCCGCGCCCGGATATAGAGCAGATCACAACATGGGTCGCTTCATGATCCTGTCGTCCATCACAGACGCACTCGGTCAACTGTCCGACCCAAGATTTCGCAGCGTGCTGATTAGAGGCGTGGGATTAACATTTGTCCTGCTCGCCGCAGCCTACGCCATTGTTTTCTTTGGCATTCAATGGCTTTTGCCGGATACGATCACACTGCCGTACATCGGCGAGATTACATTTGTGGACACGCTGCTATCCTGGGCATCCGTGATCCTGATGATGATCCTGTCGGTCTTCCTGATGGTACCAGTTGCCTCGGCCTTTACCGGTTTGTTTCTCGACGATGTGGCCGACGCTGTGGAAGACACCCACTACCCCCATTTAAGCCCGGCACCGCGGGTAGGTCTCGGCGCCGGATTGCGCGAAGCTATGAGCTTTCTCGGAGTCATGATCGTCGCAAACATCGCGGCACTGGTGTTGTACATTACGCCGCTGGCACCATTGGTGTTCTATGGCTTGAATGGTTTTCTTCTCGGGCGAGAATATTTCCGCATGATCGCGGTTCGACGCGAAGGACGCGCGGGCGCCAAGAAAGCGTTTCGCAGCAACCTGGCAACGATCTGGCTTGCCGGGGCCGCAATGGCCGTCCCGCTGACAGTACCACTCGTCAACCTTCTGGTTCCGGTCATAGGTGCTGCAGCCTTCACGCACCTTTACCATCGCCTGCAGGCGCGAACTTAACCGCCCCGCCGTTCCAGCCGGTTAAAGAAATCAATATCTTCCACGGTGATCCCGCCCCAAATTATAACGGACGCAATAATCGCGAACAGAATTGTCGAAACCCAGGTCGTCGTCACAAACTTGCGCTTCATCGAAAACGCTGATGACGGAGCACCGGCATGCGTGCCTTCAACACGCTCACCTGCCTCAGCCTGAGACTCCACACGTATGGGCAGCACAACGAACAACGTCATGAACCAAATGACCGCGAATAGAACGAGGGCGGAGGCAATGCTCATCAGACCTGCTCCAATTCAATAAGCGTACCGTTGAAATCCTTGGGATGCAGGAACAATACCGGTTTGCCATGTGCCCCGATTTTGGGTTCACCGCCGCCAAGCACGCGGGCACCCTTTTCAACAAGGTTCGCGGAGGCCGCATTGATGTCATCAACCTCGTAGCACACGTGATGAATACCGCCTGATGGGTTCTTTTCGAGGAAACCGGCGATCGGGGAGCCTTCGCCCAGCGGATAAAGCAGTTCAATCTTGGTATTGGGCAGCGTGATGAACACCACAGTGACACCGTGATCCGGCTCGTCCTGAGGGGCCCCAACGTCCGCACCAAGCATGTTTCGGTACTGCGCCGACGCAGCCTCAAGGTCGGGTACCGCAATTGCTACGTGATTCAACCGGCCAATCATTCGTCGCTCCTTGAATATACTGCCGTCTTATCCGCTTTGCCGCCTGGCTCCACAAGAGACAGTCCGCCGCATCCAGACTCGCCGTTAAGCCTTTCTTAATGTAGGCTCGAAATAGTCATTGACGAACGGCACTGCGGACTGGAGGTCATGACATGCCGGAGACCCTTGAAGAATTTCTGATGACGCGCCCGCCTACGGCGGAACGCCCCCTTCTGGGTCAAACCATTCTTGTTGTCGAAGACAGTCGTTTCGCGTGTGAGGCGCTTCGTCTCATATGCCAACGCTCGGGCGCGCGCATCCGGCGCGCCGACAGTCTGAAATCTGCGTCTCGGCACTTGCGAACCTACCGTCCGGGCATTGTCTTGATCGACGTAGGCCTCCCTGATGGATCAGGCCTCGACCTCATCAGTGATCTCGCGCTTGCTGAACCACGCATAAACGTCATCGCAGCCATGTCTGGGGATGACACGCTAGAAAGTGCCGCCATGAAAGCGGGGGCCTGCACATTTCTTTCCAAGCCTCTGAGTTCGATCTCGGCCTTTCAGGAAGCCATGCTGGCTCAGCTCCCACAGGACGCACGCCCCACAGATTTGCGCCCTGCGACATATGACGAGGTGGTCCCGGACCGCATCGCCTACCGTGACGACCTCTCGCTTGCAGCGGATTTATTGTCAGACCGACCTGACCAATCGACCCTTGCCTATGTGTCTGCTTTCCTTATCGGAATTGCAAAAAGTGTTGCCGACCCTGACCTCGAATCCCTGGCCCGCGACGCAGGTGCGACCACGTCGTCCAATGTTCCCTTTCACGAAATGCTCGGTCGCCTGCTCAATGCGGTTGAAACACGGCTGCGCACGGAACAAGCCGTTTAATCCAGCGCGGGGTCACGCGAAACGAGGATTGACGCAGTGAACAACCCAAGAGAGCGCACTTGCTGTCCATTCTCATCGAAGTTTTTAGGTGAAAGCCAAGCTTCGAACGCCTCCTCAAGCGCAGGCCATTCCCGATCAATCGCCGCAAACCAGGCTGTATCTCGATTGCGACCTTTCACAACGGCCGCTTGCCGGAACACACCTTCGAAACTGAGGCCAAACCGCTCTGCCGCGCGACGAGACGGCAGGTTGGCTGCGTCGCACTTCCATTCAAACCGTCGGTACCCGGCCTTAAAAGCCCACTTCATCAAAAGATAGACCGCCTCAGTGGATTCTCTCGTCCTTTGAAGCCGCGGCGCAAAGGTCAGCCAGCCCGTTTCGATCGTGCCTGCAGCCGGAGTGATCCGCATCAAACTTAATGTCCCGCCAAGGGTTCCGTCTTCCATGCGCACCGCATAATGCAACGGGTCATGCAGTACGCGGTTCGCATCGATCCAACCCTTGTATCCGGCATCGTCAAAGGGTCCGACAGGAAGATAGTGCCACATCGCGTCTTCAGTGTCCTCGCGATGCGCCGCGCGAAGGCCTTCATGATGCGCGCGAACCAGCGGCTCTAACCGTGCGTACCGACCCTGCAGCGACACGCGCGGTGGCAAAGGCGGCGGCGCCCAATCAGTAAGAGATCTTTCAGTCACTGCCCGCATCCTTCACTTTCTGAGTCATGAGCCAGCCATCATTGTCGACCATTCTTCTTTGAGATCCGGGAAGAACGCGCGTTGCAAATCATAGAAGACCAACGCATCATATTGGGCATGGGAACCAATCCGACACAAGACCTGCGTGATTTTCTGAGAGATGACAGGTTTGGCTGTGTGATGGCGGATCCTCCTTGGCGGTTTTCCAACCGCACAGGCAAGGTCGCGCCCGAGCACAAACGCCTATCGCGTTACCCAACAATGACACTGGACGAAATTTGCGACCTCCCTGTAGGCGAACACACGGAAGATCGCGCCCATTGCTACATCTGGGTGCCGAATGCGCTTCTGCCGGACGGCCTTCGCGTGCTGGATGCTTGGGGCTTCGACTACAAATCCAACATTGTCTGGCACAAAATCCGTAAAGACGGTGGGTCAGATGGGCGCGGCGTAGGCTTTTACTTCCGAAATGTCACCGAGATCCTGCTCTTCGGCACGCGCGGAAAAAACGTCCGAACCCTAGCTCCAGGGCGTCGCCAAGTGAACATGATGCAAACTCGTAAACGCGAACATTCCCGCAAACCAGACGAGCAATACAAACTCATAGAAGACTGTTCGTGGGGGCCGTACCTGGAGCTTTTCGGTCGAGGCGTTCGCGAAGGTTGGACGGTTTGGGGCAACCAAGCAGACGCTGATTACAAACCAAGTTGGAAGACCTACGCACACAACTCCGGTGTCGCCGCAGAATAACCTTCGAATGAATACCGCCGTCTGTTCAGAACAATCGACGGTGAGGATCGCAGTCACGCGGCAGTCTCTCAGAAGCAACCTACAATCCGTGACGTCAAGAAATACGTCGGGGCTGTTCCTTTAGGCCGCACGCTCCGCTCTGTTCGCATCAACCCGTGCTGCAAAAGCTAGTAGTCCGCCTGCAACGACCCGAGCCAAACCCGCGAGCGTTTTGCGGAGGTACGCCATAGCCGCGCGATCTTCTGCCAAGCGGGTCCGCAGGTGGTTTTCATCTGCTGGCGTCCAGCCCTCGCGCATCAGCATCATGTCCAGTTCGGTTGTTTTATTGCGTTCCATCGTTCTGTCCTGTCGTTCGTTTTCATCTTCTGAAAGCAGGGATACGCCTCATCTCACTTGACAACAAACGATGTTATTTCACACAATGCTTTAGTTTTTCTAACGTAACGTGCCGCCATGAAACGCAGACTTCCTCCCCTGAAGGCTCTCCAGGTCTTCGAAGCCGCGGCCCGTCGCGAAAGCTTCAAGGACGCCGCCGAAGAATTGAACGTGACCGATGCTGCCATCAGTCATCAGATCAAGGCACTTGAAGAATGGCTGGGGATGCAGCTCTTCAGACGGCGCGGGCGCGGGGTCTCCCTGACGGACGCCGCGCGACAATTTGCGGGTCATCTCGCCGCCGCTTTCGACAGGATTGACGCTGCAACGAAGGAACTCGACGACAATCCCATGAGCGGCACTCTGCGCGTTTCAATTGCACCCTTCTACGGCAATCGACTCGTTCTGCCCCGCCTGTCGCGTTTTCACGCCCTCTACCCCGACATCAAAGTCGAACCTGACATGAGCTCGACTGTCCTCGATTTTCGCAAGACGGACATCGACTGCGGGCTGCGCTACGGCCATGGGCGTTGGCCCGGTCTCATCGCAAAAGAAATCCACCGCGACAGCCTGGCCCCTGTTGCCGCGCACGCGATGGTGGACGGGCTGACCTTGCCATTGGACGCCTCACAGCTGGCAAGCATGACTCTCGGTTTCGTCGAGGGGGACGAGGCTGACTGGGATCGTTGGTTTACTAAGCTCAACTATAAAGGTCCGGCACCAAACGATTTTCTCGGATACGGAAACCGCGCGCGCGTCATCGACCTCGCGTTCTCCGGCCATGGCGTTGCGCTCGCTGATGAAAAGCTCACCGCTCCGGATGTCGCCGCAGGACACCTTGTTCGGCTCCACCCTGAGCGCATGGAAGGCGAACGTGCCATGTGGCTGGTCTACCCAGATACAGAGTTCCCCGATCCGCGCGTGGTCGCGTTCGGCGAGTGGTTTAAGGCCGAGGTTGACGCCATCGCTGACGTCTGACGATCAATCTTCTGGCGGCAGAACCCGCAGACGCAATTCGCGCAACTGCTCGTTGGTCGGCAGGCTCGGCGCTTCCATCATTAGGTCTTCTGCGCGCTGGTTCATTGGGAACAGGATCACCTCACGGATGTTCTGCTCATCGGCCAGCAACATCACGATCCGGTCGATACCCGCGGCACAGCCCCCGTGAGGCGGCGCGCCGTAGCGGAACGCATTCACCATGCCTCCAAACCGCTTGTGCACCTCGTCTTCGCCGTAACCG
>CAZMRS010000026.1:0-12077 GCA_964568435.1 uncultured Boseongicola sp.
GCAGGGCGGCCGTTGGCTATTGCCATTTCCGTCGCAGGCACACGTGCACCGCGTGTGATCTCAGCAATGTCTGTCAAGCGGACGACGGCACCCGTCGCGCTCTCCCGCAAGACGATGTCCGAAAGTCGGTCGAGGGCTTTGATTTCTCCCGAAATGTTAACGGTCAAATCGGACTGATCGTCCAGAACTTGCCCTGCTTGTACTTTGCCATCGGCGGCAGAGATGCGACGCGCAATCTCGGACGTTGTCATCCCAAGTGCGGCAGCCTTGGCGTGATCCACGGACACGAGTACTTCTTCTTCAGGCTCTCCGAACAAATCGACAGCTCGGGTCGACGGTATGGATCGCATGCGATCCGCCAACGTCTCTGCGTGAGCATGAACAAGTGTAATCGGAACTGCGTCGTGGTCGGCTGTCACCGAAATCACCGCGGAATAGGCGCTGATGCCTTCAGAATTGAACTCAGGCGGTTGCACGCCTGCTGGAAAGTCGCGGCGTGCATCTTCAACGGCGTCTCTGGCCTCAGACCAGACTTGCTCAATTGTGGCTTTATCGAGCGTTTCAAGCAGCTCAACCGAAACGACCGAAACCCCGGTGCGAGACACTGAGGTGATGATGTTTACTTCAGAAATTTCGCGAAGTTCTTCTTCAATCTCGCTTGTCACCAATGCCTCGACGCGGGCGGGATCGGCCCCCGGAAAAGAGGTCGTAACCGTCGCGAAGATATTGGTGATTGTCGGATCTTCCTGGCGGCCAAGCGACAAGAACGACGAGAGACCTGCAGACACAAGAACCAGAAGGATGAGCGCAACAAGCCGAGGCTGGCGAAAGGTAAGCGTTTCCATGCGATTACCCCTTCTCGACAATATCGACGGCCTGCCCCGGTACAATCCGGTGTGCGCCAGATTGAACCATCAGCGCCCCGTCGGAAAAAGTACCACGGACATAGGCATCGGTTTCTCTGGCATGCAGCACTTCAACAGTCGAAGGCCTGACCACGCCGTCATCAACGACCAGGATTGTCCAAACGCCCCCGGACCCCTCTTGCAGCGCATCAATGGGAACCCAAACGCCTTCGGCCTGAACGGTCTCGGGCAATCGCAGCGTTGCGGTTTGCCCGAACACAGGCGCGTTTTCCGCCTCAACCGAGAAGATTGCTGTTCTGGTTCGCGTTGTTGGGTCGATATCAGGTCGAATGCTCTGCAGCGTCGCCGAGTGAGCGCCCTGAGCCACATCTACGGTTGCGTTCGCAAGGTTCTCTTCACTGACATCCAAGGGCAACCCGACCCGGACTTCTGCATTTGCCGTATCAACCAGCGTAACAACGCTTTGGCCGGCACCGAGAGTGCTACCATTGTCAACGAACTGAGCGCCAATTTGTCCCGAGAACGGTGCCCTTAGAACCGACTTCTCCAGATTGATCTCGATCGACTCCAATCCGGCTTCAACTTCGGCGAGTTGTGCTTCCAACGCATCACGCGAGGTTCGCGCGTTGTCGAGAACCTCCACAGATGCAAAGCCATCTGCCTTGAGTGCACTCGCACGATCCAACTGCGATTGAGCAAACTCCAATTGAGACAGGACCGCGTCGCGCCGTGCCATTTGGCGCGTTTTCTCAGCTTCCAGAAGGCTGGTGTCCAACCGAGCAAGCACCGCTCCCTGCTCAACCTTCTCGCCTTCTGTGACCAGAAGCTCAGAAAGCCGACCACCCAACTCGAAGGAGATCGACACGGTCTCTCGCGCTTCAACTTGTCCGATGAAGCGCCGCTCGACGATGTAGCTTTGCTGTCGAGACAAGGGCGTTACGGCGACTTGCGTCAGAGCTGCTGCCTGCGGTTCAGGCGCCTGATCGGATCGCTCTGCCAAAGCGCTTGCGCCCAACATAACCGTCGCACCTGCGCCAGCGACAACGCCCAAGGTCAAGGCGGTGGACGCCGTCCACTTCAATGACTTGTTCAACAAACCTGGCTTTTTCTCGTCGGTCATTTCGTGGTCCTCGCAGGAATCAACTTGGAATGTTAGAGACTCTTACATATGTTAGAATCTCTTACTTTGACAAGTCTTACGTTGTTTGAAAGAAGTTGGATCATGACGACGGCACAAAAAACCTCAGTACGCGGCAGCTACCATCACGGTGATCTGCGAGCGCAGCTCATCGAAGCGACGCGCGTTCTTGTCGAGGAGAAGGGCCCTGAGCATTTCTCTGTTTCAGAAGCATGCCGTGTCGCGGGAGTATCCACCGCCGCACCCTATAAGCACTTCAAAAATAAGGATGAAATGCTCCAGGAAGTGGCCGCAGAGGGCATGATGCGGCAGTTCGAGCAAATGATGGAGGAACTCGCTCCGCATGAGCGAGGCACACTTCCTCGGATTGTGGCGCTCGGCCGAGTCTATGTCCGGTTCGCGCAAGCCGAACCCGGCGTTTTCCGCCTAATGTTCGGTTGGGCAAAAGATCATGACGATAACGAGAAACTAGAATCTCTTGGAAGCAACACGTTCGAACTTGTTCAACAAGAGGTCGCTTGGTGCCGAAAAAGTCCGGTCATCGAAGACGTCGATCGCCAACGAGCTTTCCTGCTGTGGAGCTTTGTTCACGGGCTGTCATTTCTGCGCATTGACGGAAAACTGTCGAAAATGGAACTCGATTTCGATATGGAGCACATTCTGACGGACGTGGCCCGCCGGGTTATTAACGGCGATCCTTAGACGCTCACGGCGTGACGCGCCGTGCTTGTAGGTAAGTATTCGTCAAAGACAGATGCAACGACGCGCACCATCAAGCGCCCTGTTTCGGTCAGTGTAAGAACGCCGTCCTCCAATCGAACCAACCCATCACGCGCGAGGTCTTTGATGTCTACTAAATGCTCGTCGTACCAATTTGGCGCGTAGCCAAAATGAAGAGCGGCAGCCTTTAGATCAACGACCGATTGGCACATAAGCTTCTCAATGACAAAGCTGCGCAGTTGATCCTGACCTTTAAATCCATAGCCTTTTCCAACAGGCAGTTGGCCGCTTTCGACCGCGCGCGCCCATGCACCGGTCTCAGCAATGTTTTGCACATATCCGTGTGGCGTTCTACCAATCGACGTCGCCCCAACTCCAAGCATAGTTTCAGCTTGATCTGTGGTGTAGCCTTGAAAATTTCGCCTTAACTTACCGGTACTTAACAACCTCGCCATCGGATCGTCGGGGAGCGCGAAGTGATCCAGGCCAATCGCTACATAACCCGCATCTATCAAGGCTTGGGACGACGCCTGGGCTTGTTCCAGACGCGCGTCTGATCCCGGAAGAGCGGTCTCATCAATCAACCGCTGTTTCTTCGCAACCCAGGGAACATGCGCATAACCAAACAATGCAATCCTGTCGGGGCGCATCTCAACACAGAGGTCGATGGTTTTGAGCAGCGTATCGGTCGTCTGCAGGGGCAAACCGTAAATCAGGTCGAAATTTATGTTCCTCACGCCGGCGTTTCGAAAACCGATCACGCAGTCCTTCACCATTTCCGGCGGCTGGATGCGATTGATTGCGGCCTGCACCATGGGATCGAATTCCTGAACACCGAAACTCGCCCGTGTGAACCCAAGCCGCCCGGCCAGATCAATCATTTCCGGTGTGAGTGTTCTCGGATCACTTTCCAAAGCAAGTTCTGCGCCATCATTAATGTCGAAGGCGTCGAAAACTGACTCCATTGTCGCCTCGAAGTCGTCGGGCGTCAGTGCCGTCGGAGTGCCTCCACCCCAATGCAAATGCGAGATCGTCTTGCGTTCGGGGAGTGCTTTGGCGACAAGTGCGATCTCTCTGCGAAGGGTTTCGGCGTACTGTGCAATAGGAGCTTCGCGAGTCGCCAACTTCATGTTGCACCCGCAGTACCAGCAAAGCTGACGACAAAACGGTACGTGCAGATACAGCGATATGGGATCGCCTGCCGGCAGACCTTTGAGCCAGTCACAATAAGCGTCCGGCCCGATCGCATTAGAAAAATGAGGAGCCGTTGGATAGCTCGTATAGCGCGGCACGCTCCGCTCCGTGTACTTTTTCAGACTTTGGCCCACTTCAGTCTCCGTTCGCATCTCTGAGAACGGGTGTCAGCGAAAAAGCGTTGGAATTCTCTGATATGGATCAATAACTCGAACAAGTTCACAACCCGGCACTGTGACGGTCTGGCATCGAAACGCGCGGTACAGGCTGCCGAAAAGTGGGACGCGCTCGCAAATCCTGCAACCGGGACAAACCCGATCCCATAGGGGCGCTCACGAATGTCTGTTTCCTGCAACTTTTTGTCTTTTTTCAGCATCTAAAGCGGATAAGGCTCGCGTTAAACTTAAGTGTCAAAAGCAAATCGGACACGCGGCGCGATGAGATACAACGCACTGAACATCCTGAAACAAGGTCTGACCGGCAACAAAGGCTGGACGCCCGCTTGGCGCGAACCCGAGCCGAAGCCGGAGTATGACATTGTCATCGTTGGCGGGGGCGGACATGGGCTCTCGACCGCCTACTACCTTTCTAACAAGTTCGGCATCCGAAACATCGCTGTTGTCGAGAAGGGCTGGCTGGGTTCAGGGAACATTGGCCGAAACACAACTCTCATCCGATCCAACTACCTACTGGAAGGGAACCAACCCTTCTACGAGCTTTCAATGAAGCTTTGGGAAGGCCTGGAGCAGGATTTCAACTACAACGCCATGGTATCGCAACGAGGCATCCTGAACCTCTATCACTCGGACGGGCAACGCGATGCTTTCGCACGACGCGGAAACTCAATGCATCTGACTGGCGCGGGGGGCGTGCTTCTTGGAGCAGAAGAAATCCGCAAGATGTGCCCCTACCTTGACTTTGAAAACGCACGGTTCCCTATCAAGGGCGCACTCTGGCAGCCAAGGGGCGGGACTGTGCGCCATGATGCGGTCGCTTGGGGTTATGCCCGCGGCGCTGATCAGCAAGGTGTCGACATTCTTCAAAACACCGAAGTAACGGGCTTCCAAATTGAGAACGGTGTTTGCAAAGGTGTCGAAACCTCACGGGGCCCAATCCGCGCCAAGAAAATCGCTGTTTGCGTTGCGGGCTCTTCAAGTCGCGTGATGTCAATGGCTGGCATGCGCCTTCCGATCGAGAGCCATGTTCTGCAAGCCTTTGTCTCAGAGGGGCTAAAGCCAACTATACCCGGGGTTATCACATTCGGTGCAGGGCATTTCTACGTTAGCCAGTCGGACAAGGGCGGACTTGTGTTCGGTGGCGACATCGACGGCTACAACACCTACGCCCAGCGCGGAAATCTTCACGTTGTCGAGGACGTCTGCGAAGGCGGTATGGCCATCCTCCCCATGATCGGCCGTGCGCGCCTTTTACGGATGTGGGGCGGTCTGATGGATATGTCGATGGATGGCTCGCCGTTCATCGACAAGACCCATATAGACGGCCTCTATTTCAACGGTGGCTGGTGTTACGGAGGCTTCAAGGCAACGCCAGCATCGGGGTATTGCTACGCTCATCTTCTTGCGCACGATGAGCCCCACCCAGTTGCCACAAAGTTGCGATTGGATCGCTTTAGGCGGGGCTCCCCGATCGACGAAAAGGGCGCGGGCCCACAGCCGAACTTGCACTAGGGGCGAACGAGAATGATTATCAATCACCCCCTCCTTGGTCCGCGCGACGCGTCTGAGTTCGTCTATCTCGGCGATGCAAGCCTCATTGACCGACCCAATGGGCAAGGCGAAGGCGCTGAAGCCAGAATGTATGAGTACGTTTACTTGCGGGACAATCCTGCAGGCATCCACAAAGAGCTTTGGTATCACGAGCAAGGCGATCGCTCATGGCTCGTCGTCACTCGAAACACGGTAACGCACGAGATCACCGCTGTAGAGTTGGCGCGCGATGTCGCGCGTGCGCGGGGACGTACGAGATGACTCAATCGCATCGCATTGATGGCGGCCAGACAGACCGAAGCACAGACATTCGTTTCCAGTTCAACCAGCGTTGGTATACTGGTCATCCCGGCGACACACTGGCGTCCGCCCTCCTTGCCAATGGCGTACGTGTGGTAGGGCGGAGCTTCAAATACCACCGTCCGCGCGGTGTCTTTTCCGCAGGTTCAGAAGAACCGAATGCACTCGTCCAACTTCGACAAGGCGCACATCAGGAGCCGAACACACGCGCAACAACTGTGGAGTTGTTCGACGGCCTATACGCCACGAGCCAAAACCATCGCGGACCGCTTGAGTTCGACCTTCTCGCGATCAACGACTGGATGGCACCGCTCCTAAGCGCTGGTTTTTACTACAAAACCTTTATGTGGCCCAAAGCATTTTGGGAGAAGCTCTACGAGCCGATCATTCGAAAAGCAGCCGGGCTTGGCTCTCTCAGCGGAGTAGCAGACCCAGACGCTTACGATCACGGGTTCCTCCACTGCGATATCCTTATTGTTGGAGGCGGACCGTCAGGTCTGGCTGCCTCGCTTGCCGCCGGACGTGCCGGCGCGCGTGTTATTCTGGCCGATGAAGACTTCAAGATGGGCGGCCGTCTGAACGCCGAGACTTATGAAGTCGATGCTGAAGCAGGCGCGGACTGGGCAGCCAAAACTCTTTCAGAGTTAGCGAGCATGCCAAACGTTCGCCTCATGCCGCGCACAACCATCTATGGTGCTTATGACCACGGCATCTTCGGCGGGCTGGAACGCAAAACCGATCATTTAGCGCACAGCGGTGAGCGGCCTCGACAGGTTCTTTGGCGCATCTATTCCAAGCAATCTATCCTTGCCGCAGGGGCGACTGAACGCTCTATTGCTTTCGGGAACAATGATCGCCCTGGCGTCATGCAAGCCGGCGCGCTCAGGACTTACATCAACCGGTTTGGTGTGGCCCCGGGCCGAGAGATCGCAGTTTTCACGAATAACGAAGATGGCCTGCGAACCGTCGAGGATCTGCGAAAAGTTGGCATCGAACCTGTAGCTGTAATCGACGCCCGCAAGGGCGATACTGTGGTCAACACGGTTGGACGAATGGGCTTGAAGTCCATCACTCTTGGCGACGGTAAAACTATCCCCGCAGATTGTTTGGCCGTTTCGGGGGGGTGGTCACCGAACGTCGCGCTGACGTGCCACCACCGTGGCAGACCCGTATGGCGCGAAGAAATCGCAGGGTTTGTTCCTGGGAACGATCTCCCGCCCGGCATGACAGTTGTCGGGGCTGCAAATGGAACCATGACGCTCGCATCCGCTCTTAACGAAGCTCACGCCACAGGCACGGAGGTTGCAAACGCCCTTGGGTACCAAGCGTCATCGGGCACAGTTCCGAAAGCCAGCGATGAGCTGTTTGACGCCAGGCCGGTCTGGTACGTCAAAGAAAGCAAGGCTCGCGCCTGGGTTGACTTGCAAAACGACGTCACGTCGAAAGACGTCAAGCAATCCCATCAGGAAGGCTTCCGATCTGTGGAACATCTGAAGCGCTACACCACGCTCGGCATGGCGACCGATCAGGGCAAGACCTCGAATATGCTCGGCCTTGCCATCATGGCTGAAGCGTCGGGCCGTAGCATCGAAGATACGGGAACAACCATTTTTCGGCCGCCATACACCCCAGTTCCAATCGGTGCCTTCGCGGGTCGTGCACGAGGAAAACATTTCCGCCCCACGCGGCTGCCGACGAGCCACGACTGGGCGGCTGAGAACGGTGCCAGCTTTGTCGAAACCGGGCCATGGATGCGGGCCGAATGGTATACTCAACCCGGTGAAAAGGGTTGGCGCGATAGTGTGGATCGCGAAGTGTCCGCAACCCGATCAGGTGTTGGTTTCTGCGATGTCTCCACTCTAGGAAAAATTGATATACAAGGGCGCGATGCAGCGGAATTTCTCAACAAGGTCTACGCCAACGCCTTCTTGAAATTACCGGTCGGCAAAGTCCGCTACGGCCTAATGCTTCGCGAGGATGGCACGGTCTACGATGACGGGACGACGGCACGCCTTGGCGAACATCACTTCGTGATGACGACAACAACCGCAAATGCAGTTCTGGTATTCCGCAACCTTGAGTTTGCAAGGCAATGCCTATGGCCCGATCTCGACGTCCACCTCATTTCAACAACCGATGCCTGGGCGCAGTTCTCAATTGCCGGCCCCAAATCTCGTGCTCTGATCGAGCGAGTCGTCGACGATCTCGATGTCTCGAATGAAGCGTTCCCGTTTATGGCCTGCACAGAATGCACGGTCTTTGGTGGAACTTCGGCGCGATTGTTCCGCATCTCGTTCTCGGGTGAGCTTGCCTACGAGCTTGCCGTACCGGCACGTTACGGCGATGCGTTGATCCGCGCGCTGATGGAAGCGGGCAAAGACCTTGGCCTGACCCCGTATGGTACTGAAGCTCTCGGCGTGATGAGGATCGAAAAAGGCCATGTGGCCGGCAATGAACTGAACGGCCAGACCGTCGCAAGAATGATCGGGCTGCAAGGCATGGTTTCGCGGAAGAAGGACTTCATCGGAGCCGCTTTATTGGACAGGCCCGAACAACTCCGCGAGGACGGCATGCAACTTGTCGGGCTTCGGCCAGTAGATCGAAGTATCCAGTTGACCGCCGGAGCCCATTTTCTGAAACCCGGCGCGCCCGAAGACATGTCTCACGACGAGGGCTGGATGACGTCGGTGGCTTACTCTCCTGAACTGGGCCATTCTATCGGCTTGGGTTTTCTGAAGTCTGGCACGACGCGCCATGGCGAAACGGTCAGAGCCTTCAGCCCAATCCGCAACCAAGACGTTCTTGTAGAGGTCTGCTCACCGCATCACATCGACCCAGAAGGAGAGCGGCAGCGTGGCTGATGCAACTTTGATACCGAGCTTGCCTCTCGGCGGGTATTCCGCAGAAATTGGTGACTGCATTTTGAAAGAGCGTGGCGATCTCGCTCTGGTTTCCATCGCGACACCTATCGGCGGCGAAGAGGCTATAGCGAAATCACTAAATGCCATGTGGGATCTCGATTCCCCCGCACCCACGACGTCCACCGTTGCGGGTGAAAAGCGGCTTCTGCCGATGACGGCCGATCAGACGATGCTGATGTTTCCAGCGACAAGCGAGTTTGACGAAAGCTCTGTCTCAACCGCTCTTTCCGATGTGGCCTATACAACGCTTCAAACGGACGCCTGGGTGATACTTGAGATTTCGGGTGAAGGAACGCTCAAGGCACTCGAACGCATGTGCTCACTTGACCTCGACACAAATGCATTCCCTGTGAACGCTTGCGCACGTACATCAATGGAACACCTAGGTGTTGTCATCTTGAGAACTGGCGAAGAGCAGTTTCTGCTCCTTTCCGCCAGGTCTTCAGCGAAGTCCTTCTTGCACGCCGTCGAAACATCCTGCCGTTGGACGGCCCCCTAGAAATCTGTAGGAGCGCCGCCTTCGGCTTTGCGACGTTCCACAAAGTCTGCGAGTTCATCGCGAACAGCAATATCCATCGGCGGGGCCTCAAAGGAGTTGACGATCTCCTTCCATTTGAGGTTTGCCCTTTCCGCAGTCCAAACACCGCCGGCGACCTCCCACCCCTCGTAGTTGCGCCAATCGCTTAGGAACGGCTGATAGAACGCAGTCTCATATCGATCTTGGGTATGCTGGATGCCGAAGAAATGGCCGTCACCGCCGACCTCGCCTATCGCGTCAACCGCGATGTCCGCGTCAGTCGTCGCGACAATTGATGGATCAAAATATCGGATCATCTGCGACAGCACTTCGCAGTCCATCACAAACTTCTCAGGGCTCGCGATCAATCCACCCTCAAGCCAGCCCGCGGCGTGATACACAGTATGCGTACCAGATTGAATGGCGGCCCAAAGCGATGCCGTCGTTTCCCACATGGCCTGACCATCAGGTACATTCGAGGCACACACGCCTGACGAACGAAGTGGCAATCCATAAAACCGCGCCATCTGGCCCGTCATTTGAGTCGCACGGACATATTCAGGTGTTCCGAATGCGGGCGCACCTGATTTCATATCCACGTTCGATGTGAACGTGCCAAGCACGCAAGGGCACCCAGGCTTAACCCACTGAAACAGAGCTATCGCCGAGAGCGCCTCGGCAATAGACTGTGCAACCGCACCCGACATCGTCACCGGAGCCATCGCACCCGCCAAAGTAAACGGAGTGACAAAAACAGCTTGCCCGCGTCTTACCAACCTTAGGCATCCGTCGATCATCGGCTCGTCATGTTTCAAAGGCGAGGTCGAGTTGATGTTCGTGTACATGTGCGGTCGAGATTGAAACTCTTCCTCACTCATGCCGCTGGCGATTTTCACCATCTCGATGACATCTTCCACGCGTTCGCGTCCAAGCGAATAGGCATGCATCACTTTGTCTGTCAGCGTCAGCTTGTCATACAAAACATCCAGATGCCGAACACTTGCGTGAATATCCACTGGCTCGACAGGATAGCCGCCCGCAAAATGGATACAGTTAAAGTACTGCGTCAGCTTCAATAATCGTTGGCATTGTTCGCGCGTTCCCGGAACCTTTCCGGTCTCAAGATCAAAATAGTTTGGCGGCGATGACACGTTGCCAAAGACAATGTTGCGCCCACCGATGTTGATCTCACGAGATGGATTTCTTGGCGTGATTGTGAATTCCGACGGCGCTTGCGCGACCATCTCCATGACCCATTCACGGTCCATTCTGACGTTCGAACCGTCCACCTTCGCGCCGATTTCTTTGAAAAGATCAATCGCCTCGGCGTTCAGGAACTCGATCCCGATCTCTTCGAGAATGCGCATCGCACCGTTATGGATAGCCTCGACACCCTCTGGGCCGAGCGGCTCCGTCGGGCGATCGGTATTCACTGGAACGATCCACGGCGCTTGCGAAATGACCTCTTTCGTGGTGCGTCTTACGTTACCGGAACGCCCCCCAGATCTCCGTCGTCGCTCTGTTCCATCGGCCATGCTGGTCTCCTTCGTCCCTCACATCATGTGTGAGTTCCGCTGGTAACCTCCGGTGCACCAGCGACACATTGCGTCGCTTTTAGAAAGTCAAAGCAGAATCAGACAGCCACTCTCGAAGCCCGCGAATGTCAGGCATGACGATATCGGCCTTTGGTGACAGCTCTTCAACATCTGCGATTCCGGTCAAGACCCCCACTGTCGCCATTCCCGCGGCTCGCCCCGCAATAAGATCGTGAAGACTATCGCCAACCATCACGCAATTGGCCGAGGGAACCCCTGTGGCATCACAGAACGCAAGCAACTGTCCAGGCTCAGGCTTCGAGCCAAAGCCGCTGTCGTATCCGGCAACAAATGAAAAATGATCCTCAATCTCATGTTTACCGAGATGCGCACGCGCGGCCACTTCACCGTCGTTCGTCACTACGCCCAAAATGAAATCCTGCGCCAAGTCCGAAAGTGTTTGGTGCAGCCCGAAAACAGGTTGCTGCTGAACATCTTTCGCGTGCCGATCGAGAATGGCCAACAAGTCAACCTGATCTGGCACCAAGGCTTCGATTGCAGCAACCGTGTCTTCTGACGTTCCCGCAATGACCACTGATTCAGGCGCGAAAACACCCTTCTCCCGATCAAATCCGAAGGCTTGTGCGACATCGTTGGACACACCGGGAACCAATGCCTCAATCTCGGACAGCACCGCCTCGGCCCATGGACCCCAGCTTGCACCAAAGTCAAAGAGCGTGCCGTCCTTGTCGAAAATGATGGCCTTTTTTGACTCCATGCGCCCTATTACCGTCCCTTCCAGACAGGATCGCGTTTCTCGGCAAATGCGCGGGCACCTTCGAGCTGATCTTCCGACGAATAAAGGCGATCAACTGTCGGGAGCTGCCGTTTGGTAATCAAAGTCAGCGCGTCCAGGAACTTCTTGTCCTCCGCTTCCCGCACCGCTTCCTTGATCGCCGCATAGACGAGTGGTGGTCCAGAGGCGAGCAGACGGGCCAAGTCCCAAACTGTTTCCTCCAGGTCGTCGGGAGGCACAACCTCCCGCAACAGACCGAGCGATTTTGCTTCCTCTGCGTCCATCCAGCGACCCGTCAACAGAAGATCCATTTCCACATGATAAGGAATTCGTTTTGGAAGCTTAACCGACGCTGCATCAGCG
>CAZMRS010000027.1:0-12063 GCA_964568435.1 uncultured Boseongicola sp.
AGGGAAGCCGCCGAAGATGTTCACACCGGCCATGAGGACCGCGAGCATCGACAGGATGGTGATAATCACCGAGGACGACCCGATCTGGATCAGCGCGCCCAGGATGATGATCGAAGAGATCGCATTCGTCACTGCCATGAGCGGCGTGTGAAGCGAGTGCGAGACGTTCCAGATCACCTGGAAACCAACGAACACCGACAGCACGAACACGATGAAGTGCTGCATGAAGCTGGCAGGCGCGACGAGGCCAATGGCAAGAAGCAAAACGCCGCCGATGCCGAGCAAACCAACCTGCGTGATGGTCTGCTTTCGGAACGCGGCGGCCTCTTCAGCGCGCTTTTCTTCCGGCGTCAGCTCTTTCGGTTTGTCTTTTTTCGGTTGCGCCGCAATGGCTTGCGTCTTGGGCGGCGGGGGTGGCCAGGTAATTTCACCCTCGTGCGTTACAGTCGCGCCGCGGATCACGTCATCTTCCATGTTGTGGTTAACCTGACCGTCTTTCTCCGGCGTCAGGTCGGCCATCATGTGGCGGATATTGTTGGAATAGAGCAGCGACGATTGTGCGGCCATCCGGCTTGGGAAGTCGGTATAACCGACGATGGTTACGTCATTGTCGGTGACGATTTTCTCGTCTTTGACCGTAAGTTCACAGTTGCCGCCGCGTTCGGCGGCAAGGTCAACGATGACCGAGCCCGGCTTCATCATCTCGACCATGTCTTTGGTCCAAAGCACCGGCGCATCGCGGTTCGGGATCAGCGCGGTACAAATGACAATATCAATGTCGGGCGCAATCTCGCGGAACTTGGCAAGCTGTGCTTCCCGGAATTCCGGGCTGGAGGGCGCTGCGTAGCCGCCGGTTGAAGCTCCGTCTGTCTGTTCTTCTTCAAACTCGAGGAAGACAAACTCGGCACCCATGGACTCGATCTGCTCGGCAACTTCGGGGCGCACATCAAAGGCATATGTGATCGCGCCTAGCGAGGTTGACGTACCGATTGCGGCGAGACCAGCTACACCTGCGCCGATGACCAGAACCTTTGCAGGCGGAACCTTGCCCGCGGCTGTCACCTGACCTGTGAAGAAGCGGCCGAAGTTGTTTCCTGCTTCTATAACAGCGCGATAGCCCGCGATGTTCGCCATAGACGAAAGCGCGTCCATCTTCTGTGCGCGACTGATGCGCGGCACCATATCCATTGCGATGACGTTGGCTTTTTGGCCTTTCGCAGTTTCGAGCAGTTTCTCATTCGCAGCCGGATAGAAGAACGAGATTAACGTCTGCCCTTCGGCGAGCGACTTCGTTTCATCCTCGGTCGGAGGCTGAACCTTGGCAACAATGTCGGCCGTTCTCCAAAGGTCCTCACTTGAGACAACCATGACGTCCGCATCCTGATAGGCCTTGTCGGAAAACCCTGCGGCTTCACCGGCACCTTCCTGGATCAGACATTCGTAGCCAAGCTTTTGGAGGTCCTTCGCACTCGCCGGCGTCATCGCCACACGCGCTTCACCATTCGCGCTTTCCTTCGGCGCTCCAATCTTCATTCGCTGTCCCCCGAATTATGGTTACGTCACTGCGTAAATGGGTTGATTCAGGCCGCTGTCTAATCCTTGGGACAGGTTTTCTCAATGGCACAAGGTTTGCGGCAATGTCGCAGGTTATATCCAGCGTCGCGTATATCGGGAATACGCTGCAAAATCTTCAGGAAATCGCGTTTCCAAGGTCACCTCCTCAGGTAAAATGAAGCGGCGTTGAAGCCACCAACCGAGCGCGGGCACCAAAAGGAGGCCCAAAAATTTGCCCCAGATCAAGGAAAGGCCCGCAAGAACAAGCAAATCTGCGAGATAGATTGGGTTACGTGAAAGGCGGAATATGCCCGACGTGATAAGCGCGGACGGATTTTGGCGTGGAACAACGGTGGTGCGTGCGCGCGAGAACTCCAAAAGCGCGGCTGCAAACAATGCGCCGGCAAGCACCAACAGAATTGACCCAAAGGCAACAGTCGGCGCGATAATGTCCGGAAAAGGCGCGTTGTACGCGATCACGAGCGCAACGAGGGTCCAAACGGGTGGAAGATCAAACCATTTCATGTGTTGGAGCGTACCGAAGATTTTTCAATTGCGCCACGGCTCCGGTAATTTTGACGACCGCAAGCCCTCAAATTCAAACAGCACGTCCAACGATGAAGATGAGCGGAGGAATCACCGTGAGAAAATGGACGCCCGAAGACGCTGAGGCCAGCTACGCCGTTTATTATGACGCGGTTCGTTATGGCGCCACGGATCTATATTCACCTCAGCAATGTGAGGCGTGGGTCCCGTCGCCGATTGTTCAGGATTGGTGGCTGCCGCGCCTGACCGAGGACGATGCCTGGGTCACATCTGACGTGCATGGATTGACAGGACTCATAGGGTTACGCCCGGACGGACATCTCGACCTTTTCTTCGTGTGCAGTCGCGCGCGCGGCAATGGGACGGCGGTGAGGCTCTATGAAGCGCTCATCCGGCGCGCCAGGGAATTAGGCCTGCCAAAATTGACCACACATGCAAGCCTACACTTGCGTCCGTTTCTGGAGAAACGTGGGTGGCAGGTCGTCTCGACTGAAATTGTCACGCGAATGAACGTTCAGATCGAGCGTTTCGAAATGGAACTGCCTCAGTTTCCGAGCCAGACATTGTAATCACTTACCAAAAGATACTTTGGATCTTCGTCCTCTTCGATATCCGAAAAGCGCCCGATCGGCTCGCGAAAAATATTGTCGGTAACATCGTCATTGACCGTCGATACCTCCCCAATCAGAACATCTCCGCCCTCGCCCCAGAACGCATGCCAATCTCCGGGCATAAGCGTTATGCTTTCGCCCGGAGCGAACTTCAGTTTTTCACCCGGTGCATAGTGACGTGTAATGCCGTCGCAAAGTACTGTGCCGCCTTTGTCCTCGGCAAAATTTCCATCGTCATCCGAGCCAAAGAGCTCAATGACCATCGTCGCCCCACCCCGATTGATGATGTCTTCGGATTTGATGACGTGGGTGTGCATCGGGCTGATTTGATCCTGGCGGGAGATGAGTAGCTTTTCCGCGTAAACCATGCCGCGGCCCCGCTCCAGATCAGCCAACGATCCGTTTCGTAACGTAAACAGGAAAAGTCCCAGAGCGTCGAAATCCCCCTGACCATAGTCGGTGATGTCCCAACCCATGCGTGCCTCGACAATGCGTGCCGCATCGTTTCGGGCGCGGAACTCGTCCGGCGTCCAGTAGGCAAATGGTGGAAGCGTAAAGCCATGATGGCGGATCATATCGTCTGCTGCAGACATGATCTCATTGATGCGCGAACGTTTCATTGGCGGACCCTTCGACTGGTTGGTTCTTTCCTGCCAGCGACGGGAGGGAACGTCTAGGCCGACTTTAGGGCGCCGGAGGTTTTTCCCTGTCTCCAATCGCGCAACGCGCCGCCGAAAGCTTCAAACAGCGCTCGCGAGACAGGATCTTCAGCTGCTTGGTATTCCGGGTGCCATTGGACACCAAGGGTAAAGCCCGGAGCGCCTTCAACGTAAATCGCCTCGGGCGTGCCGTCATCGGCCCAACCGTCGATGACTATGCGCTCGCCTTTTTCCTTGATACCTTGCCCATGCAGGGTATTTGTGCGCACTTTTTCGGCCCCCATCAGCCGGTGAAACACCCCATCCTGCGTAAAGGTCACATTTTGACGGATTTCAAATTTCTCTTCGATGGTTCCGTCGGGCGGCATGCGATGATTTACGCGCCCCGGAAGGTCTCGAATTTCCGGATAGAGTGATCCGCCCATGGCGACATTCAATTCCTGAAACCCTCGACATATCGCCAAAATCGGTTGTCCACGTCTTATACACGCCCGGATCAGGGGAAGCGTGATACTATCGCGCGCAAGATCGAAGACGCCATGGGCCTCCGTGGCTTCTTCATTGTAATGCTCGGGGTGCACGTTGGCCCGCGCGCCTGTAAAGACAAAGCCGTCACAGACATCCATCAAATCTGCAACGTCCACTAAATCTGGATCGGTTGGCACAATCAGCGGTGTCGCGACACTGACGGCGCGAATAGCCTCACTGTTCATGCGTCCGCCTGCGTGAACAGGATATTCGTCGTTAATCAGATAAGCATTTCCGATAATCCCAACGACGGGTTTCATGACTTCAAGGTTCCCATTTGGCGCTTGTCCAAAGTCTTGCTGTAGACTTATGAAAAGTCACAGCAAAAAAGAACTGCCAAGACGCACATGAGAGACCGTTAGTTGTGCGTTTTTGCAAATTTTTGTGCAGACACAGGGATGCCTGCGCAATAATTTGGCTTTGATTATGCCTCTCCAACCAGCCCAGCGGCCTCGATACCTGCAAGGGCCGCAACGGCATCGTTGTCAGATGTGTCACCAGTCACACCAACGGCACCAATCGTCCTGCCGCGGCTATCCCGGACGATGACTCCGCCGGGCACAGGCACAACTTTCCCGTCAAATGCTCCATTGAGAGAAGAGACAAAATAGGCTTGCGATTCAGCTCGGGCCATCAACGCGGTCCCCGTCATGCCGGTCATAACCACACCATAGGCTTTTCCGCGCGCGATCTCGAACCGCCCTGGCGATGCGCCGTCTTCACGCTCAAAAGCTTTCACATGACCGCCGGCGTCGAGAACAACGACCGACAAAGGTTTCAAGTCCATCTCGCGACCCTTCTTCAGGGCGCCACGCACAATCCGACGGGCTTTTGACAATCCAAGCTCATTCATAGGTCTGGCTTTCTTTCTGGTTCAAATACTTCAGGGGGTCCGGGGGACAGCGTCCCCCGGCGGGTCGGTGCGCAAAGCGCACCGAGGCATCAAGATGCTGCCTTCAGCTCCAACCGACGGCGATGCAGGACAGGCTCGGTGTACCCGGATGGCTGGCTGCGCCCCTCAAATACAAGGTCGCAAGCTGCTTTAAAGGCGATGCCGTCAAAGCTCGGGGCCATTGGTTTGTAGGCCGGGTCGTTGGCATTCTGACCATCCACGATTTCGGCCATGCGCTTCATGATCGCCATAGTGTCGTCGCGGCTGATAACATCGTGATGCAACCAGTTTGCAATATGCTGCGCTGAAATGCGGCAGGTCGCGCGGTCTTCCATGAGGCCGACATTGTTGATGTCGGGCACTTTGGAGCAGCCAACGCCCTGGTCTATCCAGCGCACGACGTAGCCCAAGATGCCTTGCGCGTTGTTTTCCACTTCGCGCGCGATCTGCGCCTTGGTCCACATTTTAAACGACGCAAGCGGGATATTCAGAATTTGGTCCACATGCGCCCGTGCGCCACCAGCCTTCAACTTGGCCTGGACCGCAAAAACATCGACCTTGTGATAATGCAAGGCATGGAGCGTAGCAGCGGTTGGCGACGGCACCCACGCGCAGTTTGCCCCTGCCTGAGGGTGTTCGATTTTGGCTTGAAGCATTGCGGCCATCTGATCGGGCATAGCCCACATGCCCTTGCCGATTTGCGCCCTGCCAGAAAGGCCGCAGGCGAGTCCGATGTCAACATTGCGGTTTTCGTAGGCAGAGATCCACGATTTACGCTTAATCCAGTCCTTGCGGGAGAACGGTCCGGCTTCCATGGATGTGTGCAGCTCGTCACCTGTCCGATCCAGAAAGCCGGTGTTGATAAACGCAACACGTGATTTCGCAGCTCGGATGCACTCCTTCAAATTGACCGACGTGCGCCGTTCTTCATCCATGATACCAAGCTTGACGGTGTCTTGTGGCAGGCCGAGCACCTTCTCGACATGGCTGAAGATATCGTTGGTGAACCCGACTTCCGCAGGACCATGCATTTTGGGTTTCACGACATAGACGGATCCCGTTACCGAATTCCCGCCGTCGCGTGCAAGATCGTGCTTGGCGATCAAAGTCGTGACCATGGCGTCCATCAGACCTTCAAAGATCTCATCCCCATTTTGATCCAGGATCGCAGGGTTCGACATGAGATGACCAACGTTACGCACCAGCATGAGCGCACGACCTTTGACCGAAATGGGCTCTCCGTCGGGTGATGTGAAGTCAGGGTCCGGGTTCAGCGCACGCGTGATGGTCTGCCCGCCCTTCTCAAAGGTGTCCTCAAGATCACCCTTCATAAGACCCAGCCAATTTCTATAGGCGTGCACTTTGTCTTCCGCATCGACGCAGGCCACCGAATCTTCGCAATCGAGGATGGCTGATACGGCGGCTTCTAAGCGCACATCGGCCAGACCGGCCTGATCCCTGCTTCCAATGACATGCGTTCTGTCAAAGACCAGTTCCACATGGAGGCCGTTGTTACGTAGCAGAACAGCGTCCGGCGCTTTTGGGTGGCCGCGGTACCCGATGAATTTGGACGGATCCTGTAATGGGCTATCGTCGACCCGAAGCTCACCTTTGTGAACCGAGTATCTACGCGCATCCGCGTGGCTCACGCCATCCAACGGAAAGGCTTCATCGAGAAATACTCGCGCTTTGGCGACAACGCGCGCGCCGCGACCTTTGTCGTAAGGGCCGGAAGGTGCGGCGCCGTCCGTCGCGTCAGTTCCATAGAGCGCGTCGTACAGGCTACCCCATCGCGCATTCGCCGCATTCAAAGCGTAACGCGCATTGGTGATCGGAACGACCAATTGAGGCCCCGCAACGCTGGCAATTTCCGGATCTGTGTTGGCGGTCTCGATCTCGAAATCGTCACCTTCTTCGACGAGGTAGCCAATTTCGCTCAAGAACGCTTTATATGCGACGTGATCGTGCGGTTGATTGCGGTGACGCAGGTGCCACTCGTCGATCTTTCCTTGCATGAGCTCACGTTCTTCCAACAGCGCCTTGTTTTTCGGGCCAAAGTCATGAGCGAGCGTGCTTAAGCCAGACCAGAAGTCCTCTGCTTTCACATCTGTGCCCGGCAGTGCTTCCGTTTCGATAAATGCCGCCAGCTGTTCGTCTACAGCCAATCCAGCGCGTTCCACTCGGCTTGTCATGCCTTGTTCTCCCTCATGTTCCCTGCAGCGGTCTCGTGCGTCGCCGCCTCGTTCTTCCCGCAGATAGCGCTGTATACGAGGGTATCCAACGCGTTTCAGGTTTTATTTCGTTCTCTTTGACAACGTTTAGAGCAATACCGCACCTCGTCCCACACACGCTCCCACTTTTTGCGCCAGAAAAACGGTCTTCCACAGGTTGCACAAACCTTTGTGGGGAGATTGGATTTGGTGTATTTCGCCATGAGTTTGCATGAAATGACTGATCGATTAAGAGATGGCCTTGCCAGACACGTACCTACATAGGCGGACATCGAGGAATGCCAGCAGTTATGTCACGCTTGCGATCGCGATCGGTTTCCTAATCATTCTGATATTCTGGCTGAACGCGCATCCTATTGTCACTGCCGGGTTTGCCGTTTTGATTTCGCCTGCCATCTGGTCGATTTTGGCAAATACAGAGGCGCATCTTGAAGTCAACGATCATGCGATTTCGTGGCAAGTCGGACGGCGCGGAGACACAGTGGATTTCGACGACATCGATTATGTGAAAGCGCGCACCTCGCTTGATCTGTCGCAACGGGTCAGCGTTATTCGCAAATCTGGCGGAAAACTGCATATTCCCGGCCCTTGCCTGCCCACAGGTCGGCAGCTGGATCAAGCCCTCGAATCTCGTGGCGTTCGTGTAAAGCGGCTGTTTTAAGCCGGTAGTTCCTCCTTAAATCGGCAAGGTTTGGCGCATAATATCCCGCCCTCTCAAAGCCTGTCCTAAAACAATTATCTAACGGTCACGCTCCCGTTACAAACGTCGAGTTCGTTGCCGCCATGAAAGACCGCATTGATCCATTGATTGAAGAGCGCGCACCCTGGTTGTTTCGCCCGTCGCGCTTTGGACGGTTCGCGCGTGCTGGCCTGAACGCTCTGTTGCGGTATCGCGAGACCGTCGATCTGGGAAACCTCTATGAAACATGGTCGACAGAGCGGATCATGCACCATGTGGCGGGTCTTATTGTTAGGGACCTGAAAGTCACCGGACTGGAGCATATTCCGCGGCAAGGTCCCGCGCTAATTGTAGCAAACCATCCCACGGGCATCGCTGACGGGATCATCCTGCATCATGTGATCTCTACAATACGACCTGACCTGTTTATCTACGCGAACTCCGACATTCTTCGGATACTGCCGCAGTTTGAAAGCCTTATCGCACCCGTGGAATGGCGCACCGAAAAGCGTAGCCACAGCAAGACGCGCGAGACAATGGCCTACACGAAACAGGCGATTGAGGATGCGCGCATCGGGCTCATTTTTCCGTCTGGACGTTTGGCGAAGCGCGAAGGTCTTGGGTTAACGGAAAGAAAGTGGATGAGTTCTGCAGCAATGATTGCGCGAAAATACGACCTTCCGGTCGTTCCGATACACATTCAGGCGCGAAATTCGCTCTTGTTCTACCTCTTTGATGCAATCCACCCAACGCTCAGAGACATCACGCTTTTCAATGAAACCCTGAATAAAAATCGTCAGCCTTACCGGATTTCGATCGGAGAACCTGTTTCGGCATCGGCGCTTCCGGCGCAGTCAAACGAGGCGATCGCGTTGCTGAAAAAGGCGACACTTGCACTTGGCGGAGCACATACACCCCAGGTTTCGCTTGTTCAAAGCACACGAATCCCGAGTTGGGCGCGCTAAAATCCCGGATTTCTGAACAATCGCCTTAAAGTTGACAGATTCGCACGATTTTCTCGGTGTGTCGTGGCGACGAAGAGATGTTGATGCCGCTTGAAACCACCCCCTACCTGGCCGGCCTGACAGCAACGCTGTCAGGCCCGGTGGGTATCGCGTTTTCACTTACGCTGCTAGGCGCCATCACAGCCGGGAGTTTGCGGACACTCGGGCACAATGCGCGGCAACAGCGCACGAATGCAGTTGGCACTTCGGACATTGCGCGAGAGTTGCTGATACCCGTCGTGCGAAATGATCCGGACTTGGTAGCGCATTCAGCCGTGGCCAACCGTGTTTCTGACCTATTTGCGCGCTGCGAATGGGCTCAACTGTCATTGGAAATCAAAACGTGGGAACGACGGCTTGATGCGACCCCCGGCGGGACACGACACCATGACATCGCCGTCGAAACCTGTCTGCTTCCTTTGCAATCCTGTTTGGACGAGGCAGGACGCACTTCCCTTGACGATCTGGCCGAAGCGGAAGAGATGGTCGCAGACTATGTGGCGCGACACCATGAAGCGACAGACGATCATGTCCATGCCGTGATCGCTGCCTGCGCCCACATGCTTGTTGGGGACAACTGCCGAGCGGAATTCTGGCCCGAAGCCCAGAAAGAGCGTGCATATCGCCATCAGGCGCGGCATTTCCTGAAAGCCCGAGCGATCCTGTCGAAGTACGATGCCACGTCGATGATGTCGCCTCTGCTTGCCGGTGCTAATTATGAGTTGGCTTTGGGAACGCCTGACGGTCAGGTACGCCTGCCCAAGATGTTTGAAGACTGGATCGACCTCGATCCCTCAAACCCGACCATCTACGCCGTTCATATGCCTCAACTTTTGGGCGACGGACAGATCAGACTCAAGGCTCTTCAAGATGAGGCCAATAACGCTGAAGAGCGGACGCGCGAGACTTTGGGCGTTGGCGGATACGCACTTTGCGTGCTGCCAGCAATGATCGACTGTCCGGAATTACGTGACCACGTCGACTATGAACGTCTGGCCACGGGCCTTTTGGACCTGGCGAGATTGTCGGGGACACAGGCCGATGTGAACTGGGCGGCAGCGACGTTGGCACAGGAAGCCAATCACGGTGATGAGGCGCGCCAACAGGTGCTTCAAACGGCATTCGATACCCTGGTTCGCAGGCATTTGGGTGTGATCTATCCTCGACTATGGCATATCCCGCTTGAAGATATTCGGGCGCTTTTGGCGGAAACGTTCAAACGCAGTGGCGCACCAAAGATCACCGAAAACCCCGACTACCCGGTCTACTCTGCTAAAGCGGCCTGATCGCCCGGGCGTTGCTGCGGGCGCACCTCTGACAATAGCCTGCAGTAGGTTTGGCGACGTGTATAGCGTTGCATATCATTGCGCATCCACGTCGTTCTGATCGGCCCCCAGTCTGCCGCAACTCCACGCCAACGCGTGTCTTTTGTCGATATCGCCTGATCCCTCGGGACAGTGATGGCCATGATGCGCACGGCACAATTCAGATTTGCACTGGCTTGCTTTAGTCCCTCCCCGGATTGAACCCTGCACCCCCGGAATTCGGCTGTGGGTGGGTAAATTTGCAGGAGCCCGAACCAGAGGTTCCCGCCACCCACGGCGCGTGGGTCCCACGTGCTTTCGTAACGGGACAGCGTGGACAAAAGGCTGGCCCAGAATGCCGCGCGCTCGTCGCGCCCTTGATCCGGATAGGCAGGGCACCACTCGGCTATGTCTTTAGGCACAACATCGAGCAAAGGGGCGCCATGGGTTTTGACCGCAGCCAAAGACACGCGCGTCCAAAGCGCTCCGTTCAAGCGGTGCTCCCAGCGGGCGCGTGGAAGTGTGCTGTCTCGCGGAGCAGGCTTCACCGAGAGCGCCTCAGGCGCGTAAGACATCTCCTTATCAAGCGTCTCGCTTGATGCAAAAGCACTTGAGGAAGCGCTGATAAACATCAGGAGTAAAAGGTTTTTCAGGCTCAGCGACAATATGGAAGACTCTTAGTGTAGGCTTGGATTTCACTGCGTTTGCGTTCCTGATGGAACGGTCCCCAATCGGCAGCTACACCGCGCATGTTTTGCGATATAACGCCGTCGCGTGGCACGGTCTCGGCCATGATCCGAATGGCACAGGACACGTTCGCCGCACCGTTTTTAAGCGCTTCGGCGTCTTGCGCAACGCAACCATACCCCCGCGCGGTGGCTGGCGAAATTTGAAGGAGACCGTACCAACGCCCGCCCCCGCCAGACACCGCCGGACGCCATGTGCTTTCGTGGAAACTTAAAGACGCGATGAGGTTCGTCCAAAACGCTTTGCGTTCTTGCTCCGTCGCCGATGGATAGGACGGGCAATACTGCGCAATGTCGCCCGGAACCATGCTGACTAACGGCGCACCGTGCGTATCAAGTGCAGCAAACGCTGCGCGCGTCCACTGACGGCTGCCACCCTCACTATCCCAACGGACTTTGACAAGCGCGGGCGCGGGTGCGGCCGGTGGCGGCGCTGGTTCGGGCGCGCGGGAACAGGAAAACGCCACGAGCGCGATGACGCCAAGGCCGAAAGCTCCTAATCGGGCCATGTATTTTATCACTCCCAAACACCCCCGAGCCTGACTCGACACCAAAATACATGATCTGCCAAGACCTTACCCAATGCATCGGCAAGCTTCAGCCGTCTTTGTCGAGGAGATGTAACACATTCTCTGCCCCCTTGCCGCCCGCGCCCCGCTCCCCTAAAACCGGCGCGTTCGAAACCACCGGTGTTTACCATGCTTGATCTGACCTACGAGACCCCGACACCTAAAGTCATTGCAGGAGCAACAGGCGACTGGGAGCTTGTGATCGGCCTTGAGGTGCATGCTCAGGTGGCATCCAAAGCAAAACTATTTTCCGGCGCGTCGACAACATTTGGCGCAGAGCCCAATTCGAACGTTTCTTTTGTTGATGCGGCGATGCCGGGCATGCTGCCGGTTATCAACGAATTTTGCGTTGCGCAGGCAGTTCGCACTGGATTGGGCTTGAAGGCAGAGATCAACTTGCGGTCAGCTTTTGACCGCAAAAACTACTTCTATCCGGACCTGCCGCAGGGCTATCAGATCAGCCAGCTCTACCACCCGATTGTCGGCGAAGGCGAAATCTTGGTCGATATGGGTCCCGGCGTTGCCCGCATGGTGCGTGTGGAGCGCATCCACCTTGAACAGGATGCCGGGAAGTCGATCCACGATATGGACCCGCATATGTCGTTCGTGGATTTGAACCGAACAGGCGTTGCCCTGATGGAAATCGTATCCCGCCCAGACATTCGCGGACCTGAGGAGGCTGCGGCCTACGTTGGCAAGCTCCGCCAGATTCTTCGGTACCTCGGTACGTGCGACGGCAA
>CAZMRS010000028.1:0-11814 GCA_964568435.1 uncultured Boseongicola sp.
CCCAACACGGCGCCGCCTTGCTCACCCGCCCAGGTCCCGCGCCAAGGAACATCGTAATACACAGCATCGCGGGACCAGTGCGTTTCAACTGACGCCACATGTGGTTCTCCGAGAAGTCCTCTCCTATCCAACTCTCGAAGTGCCAAAAACGCAGGTCCGAACCGATACTGAAAGACAGGAAAGTATGACCGTCCAGTTGCCTCGATGCATTCTCTAAGGCGAACAACGTCTTCAAGCGACGTCGCGATCGGTTTTTCGCAGATGACATGCTTGCCAGAGTTCATTGCCTTTTGGGCGACGTCGACGTGCAGATGGGGCGGCAAGCAAATATCAATGATATCAATATCTTCGCTTTCGTACGCTGCATCCAAAGACACCTCGCAACGAATTCCGCTTCCCAGAGATTTGGCTCGCTCGACGTCTCGGTCGACAATCATTGCGACGTCGAACAGCGAGGGAAGTGCACGATATGCCTCCAGATGCTCGCGCCCAATTCCTGCTCCAAAAAGAGCGACGCGCATCATTGGGACTTACTCTCGGCCATTTCTTGGGCATCCAAGGCAAGGCTCATAACTTCAAAGCAATGCGCTTGGGTCATCGCAGTTTCTGTCCGGTCCTGAACGTCGCACACCAGTCGTTCGAAGTAAGGCAAACCGGCTCTACTCGCATCGATCAGTTCGGCCCTCGAACCATTCGCGATCAAGACGTGATCCGTTCCCGGCCTGCCGCCAACGTCCACGTACTTTCGAAGTTCGATGTACCCTTCGGTCCCCAATATTGTCAGGCGCCCATCGCCCCAGGTTGGCAGCCCGTCGGGCGTGAACCAATCCACTCGGATATATCCGCTTGCGCCCTCTGACCTCAAAGTGAGTTCGCCAAAATCTTGCAGCTCTGGATTTTGTGGGTTGCCTCGGTTCGCGACAAAAGCATCTGCAACCTTTGTTCCCCTTGCCCCGGTATAGTGAAGAAACTGATCGATCTGGTGTGACGCAAGATCGGTTAGAATACCGCCGTACCGCTGTCTTTGAAAAAACCAGTCTGGTCGAGTCGCTCGGTTGAGGCGGTGCGGACCAAGGCCGACAGTCTGTACAACAGTTCCGATTTCACCGTCCGCAACCAGCTTGGTCGCAAGGGTCGAGCATGGCGTCTCAACTCGCTCGGAGAAATTGATGGACCAAATCCGTCCGGTTCGAGAAACGCATACCTTGATTTCGTTGAGTTGCTCTCGCGTCGTACAACCCGGCTTGTCGACCATGACGTCCAGACCTGCGTCCATAGCGCGGATCGACAGTGCAGCCCGATCACCGGGAATGGCAGAAATCAAGGCAAGATCAGCGCCTGCAGAAAGCGCGTCGTCCAGCGCGTCGAACCTGTGAAGGGCTGGGAACCTCTTGAGAAAGCCAGGAAGCGTGTTTGGTTCACCGTCGGTCCAGTACCCAACGCAAACAGCGCCGGCTGCGCAGATGTTGTGCAGCATCCCATAAATGTGTCGGTGATCCAGCCCAAGAGCGACGACTTTGATTGTCATATTGGGTCCACCTCGACACTGCTTCTGGATTTTGAAGCGCGCTCCATTGCGTCGATGACGGCATGAACGTTTAGCGCTTCTCTGGCCGTACAGATCGGCGCGCGGGCAGTTTCAATTGACTTTGCGAAGTCCTCGATAACCGCTTGATGCCAGGCATGCGTGAACGCCATTGGATCAGCACCGCCGCCGGTGCCACGCGCAGTTTCACCGATAGATTCCGTGCGACCGTCGATATAGCCCACTGACAGGACGCCATTTTCCAGATGCGCATTTGCGGCTGTACCCTGAATAGTCAGACTTTCAGCACCGCCGGGATAGAATGACACCGTAGATGTCATTGTTCCAACTGCGCCGTTCTGGAACTCAAGCAACGCTGAGGCCCAATCCTCCGACTCCATTTTATGCATCTCTGTCGTTACCAAATGGGCCTGAAGCCTTGCGACTGGCCCCAATATCCAAGTGGCGAGGTCGAGCGTGTGGATGGCTTGGTTTATCATGACGCCGCCACCATCGCGGGAATATGTGCCGCGGCCCGGCTGGTCGTAGTAGGACTGTGGACGCCACCAAGGCACACGAATTTCCGCAGCCACCAAACGCCCGATACTTCCAATCTCAACAAGCTCCTTTAGTTTCAATGAGGCTGCACGCACCCGATGCTGCAATACCACCCCGGCGTGTGTCCCGGTCGAAGCGCAAAGATCGATGATGTGTTTAGCTTGATCCAGCGATCGCTCTACCGGCTTTTCCATCAGAACGGGAATACGCGCCGCAGCCAAGGGACGGATGAACTCCTCTCGGGCATTTGGCGGTGTTATAAGAATTACAAAATCAGGTTTTGCATCCAAAACCTCCTCAATATTTGTGAAGATTCTGGCACTATCACTGTGCTCCCGAACAAATGAGGAAGTCCGCGTCACGTCCCTTCCCAAAACGCCCATCAGCTCCAGACCCGGACTCTCGGAAATAGCGGCAACATGCGTTGCAGCGACCATGCCATGCCCGATTAAGATGACCTTCATGGGTTTCCCTTTCACAAAAAAACCGTACAGCTTTGTGTCTGCGGGCCAAGGGAAAAACGACCGAGTAAACTGCCCCCGGTCCAGTTTGTGACGCGACGAATAGGGAACGCGACGAATGCGGCTAGACAACGATATAGCACTGGACGTCTACGGAGAGATTAAGAGCCTTCCGATCGTGTCCCCACATGGGCATTGCGATCCAAGCTGGTTCTCACAGGACACGCCTTTTTCTGATCCAGCTCAGTTGCTTGTCGTGCCAGATCACTACGTTTTCCGGATGCTTTATTCCCAAGGCATACCGCTCGAGAGCCTCGGCGTGCCGCCGAAAGGAATTGCCGCAGATCCACGCGCTGTTTTCCGAGTGTTTGCCGAGAATTGGCACTTGTTTCTTGGGACCCCTAGCCGGACTTGGATCGAATTTGTCCTGAGGGAGACTCTTGGCGTTACTCTGCCTTTGTCGGCCGAGACCGCAGATGCAATCTACGACCAGATCGACGACAAGCTGCGTAATCCGGCTTTCCGGCCAAGGGCTTTGTTCGACAAGTTCAAAATCGACGTACTTGCGACCACCGATCACGCACTTGACGACCTCACTCATCACAAAACAATCGCGGAAAGTGCTTGGAGCGGCCGAGTTATTCCGACTTTTCGACCCGACGCATTGATTGACCCTCTACATCCCGAGTTTGGCAGTGCAGTTGTCGAACTGGCAGAGAAGACTGGCTGCGACACCTCCCAGTATTCCGGTTATCTGGACGCCTTGTCTGCCCGCCGCGCGCACTTCAAAATGATGGGCGCGACGGCCACAGATCATGCGATCGACATACTTCAAACCGGGCTGCTCTCAGAACCTGCCGCCGCTTTTGCGAGGCTTCGGACTGAGCCAACGCCTCAACTGGCGCGCGCGTTCCACGGCCATATGCTCATTAAAATGGCCGAGATGTCAGCTGAAGACGGTTTGGTGATGCAGGTGCACGCCGGGAGCCAACGTAATACAAACACGCGGCTCTTTGAGGAGTTCGGTGCCGATAACGGTGCCGATATCCCACGACCTACCAATTGGGTGGATGGCCTTACACCACTCTTAAACCGGGTCGGAAACTCCCAGAGCTTCAGATTGATCGCGTTCACCTTGGACGAAAGCACCTACGCTCGAGAACTGGCACCCATGGCAGGGCATTGGCCGGCGCTTCGCATTGGTCCGCCTTGGTGGTTTCATGACAGTGCCGCCGGGATCGCACGATACTTTGACCAAGTCGTCGAGACTGCAGGGTACTGGAACCTCGCTGGATTTAACGACGACACGCGCGCGTTCATGTCGATCCCTGCGCGCCATGATCTTTGGCGACGCGCGGTCGCGACGCATCTCGCTGAACAAGTCCAAAAAGGATACTTCGAAACCTCAACCGCGAAAGAGATCGCGGTACTTCTCTCGGTGGATCTGGCGAGAGAAAGCTATCGGTTATGAACGAGATACTTCATTTCGGCCCAGGAAATTTCTTTCGCGCGCACCTTGCCGACTACACCCAAGACGCGGGTGGTTGGAGGATTACTGGCGTTTCGCTTCGTTCCTCGGGCATCCGCGACGGGTTGGCTGCCCAAAACTATGAGTACACTTTGGCGGCGTCGGCACAGTCACCAAAGAAGATCAATGTGCTAGCTGATATCATCGTTGCGCCGGAGTCTCCGCAATCCGTTCTGCAATTGGTGTCAGACGAGCGGTTCTCAATTCTGTCGGCAACCGTCACAGAAAAAGGATACACACTTGACCCGTCCGGGGCGCTGGATCTCAAGCACCCTGACGTTGTCCATGATTTGATGTCGACATATCCCCGATCATTTGTCGGGATTGTCGCGCGCGGTCTCGCGCAGCGCAAATCCCCGCTGACGGTTTTGAGTTGCGACAACCGTTTGGGGAACGGCGATGCGCTGGCGCGGGCCGTTCGTGAATTCCAAGCTGCCTCAGGCCTCGACATCAGTTGCGACGTTTCATTTCCGAATTCTATGGTGGATCGTATCACACCCGCTACTACCGATGCTGAAAGGGAGCGCTTCGGCGATCCAATGGTGGTCACCTGCGAAGCCTTCAAAGAATGGGTGATTGAGGACAACTTCGTTACTTCGCGTCCTGATTGGCCCGGGGCACAGTGGGTGGCTGACGTAAAGCCGCACGAAATGCGCAAGCTCCGAATGCTCAACGGCGCGCACTCATACCTTGCGTACGCAGGATTGCTTAGCGGCCACACATACGTCCACGAAGCAATTGCGGATCCCGTACTACGCAGTGGTGCGCTGGGTCTGATGACAGAAGCAGCAATGTCGCTTCCAACAAGTATGCATGGTCCCGCTCAGCATTACGCCAGAAAACTCATCACACGCTTTGACAATGAAGATGTCAATCACGCACTTCGACAGATCGCGATGGATGGATCGGAAAAGGTGCCGTACAGACTGCTGGATACAATTCGGGCCAATCTGGGAAGCGGTGATGAGGTGGGCAGTTTAGCGCAAGCGGTACGCGCGTGGATCGACTTTGTTGTTCGCGAGACTGCCAACGGTACTCCCCTCCAAGACCCAAGGTCGGCCGACCTGGCTATCGCCGCGAAGGCAGACGACCCTGTATTGGCGATATTGTCGCTCGTCGGAGCGGGGGACCTCGCCGAAGTTATTTCGGGATAATCGCGCCGCGTACTCCGACGACGCGAGATGCAAGATTATGTCCGGCCACTAATGCTTCCGCTTGCGAGGATCCCGCAAGAAGCGCCGCGAGATACCCTCCGTTAAAGCTGTCTCCGGCAGCTGTAGTGTCGATGACGCGAGGAGCGGCGGCATAGTCTTGAATGACATCCTCTCCAATTGACATCGGCCCGGCAGAGCCTCGCTTTAGTGCCCCAATTCCCGAGATATCCCGGCAACGCGCCTCCACCTGCGCGGCTGTTTCGTCGAACAATGCCATCTCGTCATCGATCGAAGGCAGGGCAATATCGCAGACCTTCCACATGGCAGAAATCACTACTTGCGCGTCAGACTGCGGCCAAAGATTTGCGCGGTAGTTGCTGTCAAACGCGACCCTACCTTTGAACGCACGAAGATATTTGATCAGACGTAATCGCACTTCGTGAGGCAGGATCGCCATTGTGATCCCAGACAGATAGATCGCATCATAACTCTCGAGCATCCCGAAGTCTGAGTCATCAAACAGACTCCTCGCAGCTGATGAGTCACGCCAATACGTGAACGATCTTTCCCCGTCTTCAGAAAGGGTTATTGCATAAAGTCCCGGAACGGCATTTGGGACAATCCCGATACTGCCGGTTCCAATTTTCTCACTTTCTATGAAGCTCTTGATGCGATCAGAAAACGGATCTGTGCCAAGCCGTGTGATGTAATCCACATCTAACTCTGGCGCAGACCTTTTTAGGTATACAGCAGTGTTGAGCGTGTCACCGGCGACACCAAGACTTGCAATGTCGCCCTCGAGCGACATTTCGATCATGGCCTCGCCGATACATGCAACGCGCATCGTTCAGCCTTTGTAGCGCTTCGAGTAGAAGTCGACCATCTGTGGAACCATATCGTCGGATCGACCATCGTCCATTGCTGCTTTCAGCCCGGTCAAAGCACATTGGGACATAATGCTTTCGGCACCTGCGTCCTTCGCCATTTGCACATAGTACCCCACGTCTTTCGCACCATTTTTGACAGCAAATGCAAGCTGCATTGGATCCCCGTCCAGGGCATAGGCCTTTACGAAATCCATCATGCCGGAACGGAGCGGGCCAGCCGCCATGACGTCGTAAACGTTCTGCCGATCCACACCCATGACATCGGCCATCGCAAATGCCTCTGACATCGCGTTCGCTGTCGTCATCGCAAAGAAGTTGTTGATGAGTTTTATTGTGTGCCCCGCGCCGAGATCACCCAAGTGGAAGACATTTTCCCCCAAGTCGTCGAGGACCGGTTTGACCCGATCGTAAGCGTCCTTGTCACCAGACCCCATGATGTTCAGCAGACCGTCCTTTGCATGAAGTGGCGTCCGGCCAAGCGGCGCGTCCAGATAGAACGCACCAACTTGAGCAACTTCCTCCCCAAGGATGCGCGTTGAGGCCGGAAGCGACGTGCCAAAATCAATGACAACATTTCCCGCTGAAAGACCGGCGATGACGCCATCACCTCCGCGCATTCGCCCTTCGACACTTTGCGACGTATCCATGCACAGCATGACGATATCGCTTGCCTCAGCGACCTCGCGTGATGTTGCGACTTCTGTCGCACCACGTGCGATAGCTGCGTCAATATTCGGGCGCGACCTGTTGGCCGTTACAGTGACGCCGTAGCCGCAGGCTTGCAAACGCTCGACCATGGCCGAGCCCATAAGACCAAGCCCGATGAATCCAATTTTGGGTTTCGTCATCTTACAATTCCTTCTCAAGCAATTCCGTGATCAATGCTGCGCCGCGTCGGCCAAGTTCGTCCGAGCATTTCGCGCCCGCACCGTTCCCGGCCGAGACGACATGCACTCGTTCTGACAGCGAGCCGATTTCGGGACGCAGATCATTCGTCCAAGTTGTCATGCAAGCCGCAGTGCTGATTTTTTCGACAGAAACATCTGGGAAAAGCGATCTAAACCAGGCTTCCTGATGCTGGCGCGCCGTTTCTCTGCCGCCGGTGCGAAACCAGTTCCCAATTTCTTCCGGTGAAATCAGGATCAAATCGTCCGGGTCACCGCCCAGTTTCATATACACCTTGCCATCCGGGTAACGGATAGGTGGAAGCAAATAGTGTCCCTCGTCTGTCCCCATGACCAGCGAAGGTAAGTTGCCATGCGCCTCCGCTTCGCTCTCTGACAACTCGAAGAAGGTTACTGTCCGCCCACAGACGCGATACTTTGGATCACGCCCCAATACGTGATCCGTCATGCCGCCTGCCGCAACGAGTACAAAGTCGAAAGCATGAGCCTCTTCGCCGACGAGTACGCTTACTTCACTCGATGTCTCTTCGATGCCTGCGGCGGGAGCGGAAACGAACTTGGCGCCAGACGCGCTAGCAATTTTCGTTTGCGCCTCGACCAGTCTGCGCGGAGACAAGTGCCCGCTGTCGCTCCGCTCCCAAAGAGCGCTCCAACCTTCAGGCAAATTGAGGCTTGGGATCTGGTGGGCAAGGCCATCTCGATTGTGGTCTTCGCAGTCCACACAGAACTCTGCAGCAACTTCCCGGGCCTGCCCCATAAATGGACCTGAGTCTTCCCCTGCCATCAAAGCTCCGACCGGTGAAAAGAAGTGAATGCCAGAGGCACGCTCGATCTCCGCATATCTTGCGATAGAGGCGATTGAAGCCTCTGCCCAGTACGGATCTGTGGCGTTCTTTCGCGTGATGCGCCCTTCGTCATAGTGGCTTCCAAACACCCCACGGTGCTCGGCCATCACTTTCGGTTCTTCCGGGCCGATAACAGTTGGCTCCAGACCAGCCCGGGCCAAGTATTTTGCAGCAGCACTGCCCATCAGGCCACGTCCGATAACCGCAACTTTTGGTAGCGTTCCCATGCTACGCCGGCCTCAGCTCATCTATCTTCGACCAGGCGACAGAGGGATCAGGTGACACACCTGTGTAAGCCTCGAATGATCCGAGGATCATGTGGCGGAATAAATCAAAACCCGAGATTACTTTAAGGCCGGCCGCTTCGGCTGCGATCAAAAAAGGTGTGTCTGTGGGTGTGTAAACGGCGTCGAATGCCCAAGTCTGCGATCCAATTGTCTCGGCTGGAAACGCTGATCGGCGGTCGCCACCCATTCCCAAAGCCGATGCGTTGACCAAACCATCTGCAGCCAAAATCGCGGAATTGGCATTCTCCAAGTCAATTGCGCGAACTGGTCCGTCCACGCGCTCAGCCATTTGTTCTGCGCGTTCGAAAACCGGGTCCCAGATAGCGATGTCGTCGGCGCCAAGAGAAACCAGGGCCGGGACCAATGCGCCTGCAACCCCGCCAGCGCCCGCGACGGCGACGCGGCCGGGCCGGGTTTCACCCATGTTCGCGCGCCAGGCTCCCAAGAAGCCGGTGTAGTCGGTGTTGAAGCCTACTATTTCAGTGCGAAACTTCAAAATATTACAGGATGTTAGATGCGAGACGGTCGCGCTCATTCCTTCCGCCGCCCGTTTGCGCGCAGCGACCTTATAGGGGTGCGTAATAGTAACCCCAGTCCAACCGTCGGCGATGATCTCCTCGACCTTCGCATTGAAATCGAAGCTATCAATCTCGCCGGTATCAATGGGCGTGAACTCCAATGTCATGCCGTGCAGTTCGCAAAGAATATTCATTGCTGCCGAAAAGCGCGACTGCCCAATGTGGTCGCCAATCAGTCCAATCTTTAGGACTTTCTCTGCGCTCACATCACAGCTCCAATTTGCCAGGGCACGAACTCGTAATCTCCGAGCCCCTGTGCCTCCGACTTCGTCACCTCTCCTGAGGCAACTTTAAGGAAGGTCTCGTATATCTGACGCCCCTTTTCCTCGACCGACACGCCACCATCGAGGATGTCGCCCGCATTGATGTCCATGTCATCCGTCATGCGTTCATACATGCGTGTATTGGTGGCGACCTTGATTGTCGGTGAGGGCTTCGATCCAAACGCAGAACCGCGACCTGTCGTGAAGCAGACCAGATTGCACCCACCCGCTATTTGACCAGTAACGCTGGCGGGATCGTATCCCGGGCTGTCCATGAAGGTGAAACCGCGGGCACGGACTTGCTCGGCGTACTTGTAGACGCCCGTCAGCGGTGTAGTACCGCCTTTCGCCGACGCGCCAAGTGACTTCTCCAGAATAGTCGTCAAACCGCCCTTCTTGTTCCCCGGAGAAGGATTGTTATCCATCACGCCCTTGTTGCGTTCTGTATAGTCTTCCCACCAGCGGATACGTTCGATCAACTGCTCACCAATCGCCTGCGTGCGCGCGCGTGCCGTCAACAAGTGCTCGGCTCCGTAAATCTCGGGCGTTTCGGCCAACACCCCAGTACCGCCTTGCGCGACCAACAGATCGCAAGCATGCCCAAGTGCGGGGTTCGCCGTGATGCCCGACCAGGCGTCTGATCCACCGCATTGCAAGGCCACCATCAAAGCAGAGGCAGGGCAGGGTTCACGCTTCACATCGTTGACCAGTGGAAGCATCTCTTCGATTTTCGCGATTCCGGCTTCAATCGTGCGGCTCAGGCCGCCCACGTCTTGGATGTTCATTGATTGGAAAAGTGGCCCCGGAGTAAGTCCAAATGCCTCCACCAGCCAATCAATCTGATTTGTCTCACATCCCAGTCCGGCCATGAGGACGCCACCGATGTTTGGGTTACGCGCATATCCCCACATGACGCGTTGCAGTGCTTCGAACCCATCTCCGGCATCCGCCATCCCGCAGCCAGTCCCATGCACAAAAGCGGACACTCCATCAACGTTGGGGTATTTTGCCAGCCGTTCAGGCGTAAAGTATTCGGCGATGCGCCGCGCAGCAGTCGCGGAGCAATTCACGGACGTCAGAACGGCTACGTAATTTCGGGTTCCCACGCTGCCGTTCGCGCGCTTGTATCCGAGGAACGTGTCTTTCGTTGCGGGTTCGGGAACATCCCTTAGGTTCGTCGAGAACTCGTAGGGCCGACTTATGTTCCGATACTCAAGATTGTGCGAATGAACGAGAGCACCTGCCGGAATGTCCTCGGCTGCATATCCAATCAGATTTGCGTACTTCCTGACCTCTGCACCTTTGCTAATTGATGAAACAGCCATCTTCTGCCCGCGCGGAATGGTCTCAAGCGCACCCTCGACGCCGGTGGCTACTTGTTGAATGGCGGTTGCGACGTTGTCCGATGGATCAAGCTGCAAAAACTGTTTCATCTTCTACTTGCTCTTAGACGCTTCAAAGGGTGCTCCCGCGATCTCGTCGAGATCGCGGGATGACGGTTTACCAAAGGGATCTGCGCAGCTACTTCAGAAGCACTTCCACTATCGGCGGCCAGATCAGTAGCACGGAAAGTGCGAGGATCTGGATGCAGATGAATGGCAAGAAACCCTTGAAAATATCGGTCAGCGAGATGTGAGGCGGTGCCACAGATTTCAGATAAAACGCCGCGGGGCCAAATGGTGGACTAAGGAAGCTCACCTGCATGTTCATACAGAACAAGACCCCGAACCAAACCGCGAGATATTTAGGCTGCAGTTCGCCGATAAGACCGATCTCTTCGATTGGAAGACGCTGCACAATGGGCAGGAACACCGGGATGATGAGCAGAACGATACCGACCCAGTCCATGAATGCGCCCATGAACAGAAGGATAAGCATCATCATCAGCAAAATACCCATCGTCGGAAGGTCCGACCCAATGATGAAATTGGCGACATAGGTCGGACCCCCGGCGATGGTGTAGGCTCCGGCCAGGGCCGTTGCGCCGATCGTAACCCAAATGATTGTGCCAGTAGATTTGAGCGTCCGCATCAAGCTGTCCCAGACAAGCTCGAGCGAAGCCTCGCCTCGCATGATCGCGATTATCAGCACCGCAATAGCGCCCATTCCGGCCGCCTCTGTGATGCCCGTGATACCACCGTAGATAGAACCCAAAACAACGCCGATAACGACGATTGGCGGCACGAGCCCCTTACCTATGCGCCACCCGTAGGCCGTGCGTTCGCGACCAAAGACAAAGAAGATCAAAGCCATCGCGATTGCGAACATTCCCGCAAACCAAGGCACATAGTCCGGCGTGCCCCATGCGATTGCCTCAACTCCCTCAACGACAGCGTTCTGCCCTGTCACCGTGAAAAACAACGCCCGCAAAAACAGTGCGGCAGAAAACCCTGCAACCAACACCGTCACGAACGCTCCGAACAACCCGGCTTTCTCCGCTCCCTTTGGTTGTGCTTCAAACTCTGCAAGCTCGGCTTCTAACAATGTGCGCTTGTCGCCGTCGTTCGGGCCCAGAGCTGAAAGCTCCTGATTGATCCGTTCGTTCGGCAAAGGTGCCATGGTCGGCGTGATCTGCGTGCGTATCACAATGTAGATGATGATAAACGACGCGAGCATAAAGCCGGGCACGAAGGCCGCAGTAAAGAGGGCCTTGATCGAGGTTTCCGTGATGAGACCATAGATGATTAGAACGATAGATGGCGGGATCATTGTGCCAAGTGAGCCACTGGCGCAGATCGTGCCGATCGCGAGGTTTTGGTCGTATCCCAACCGCAACATTTGCGGCAGTGCGATCAATCCCAGAAGAACGACCTCGCCGCCGAT
>CAZMRS010000029.1:0-5139 GCA_964568435.1 uncultured Boseongicola sp.
GAACCTCTGCCTGTGTTGTTACATCCAGAGCGGTGGTCGGCTCATCTGCAATGAGCAACTTGGGCCGCAAAGCAATGGCCATCGCAATCACAACGCGCTGACGTTGACCGCCTGACAATTCGTGCGGGTAGAGGCCAAGTCCAAAACGTTCCGACGGCAGTTCACAACGATCGAGCGTTCCCCGGGCGCGTTCAAGCGCCTTGTCGCGGGACACATCTGGGTGGTGGATGCGTATTGTCTCCGCCACTTGGTCACCGATGGTTTTCAAGGGGTTCAACGCAGTCATAGGTTCTTGAAAAACCATTGAAACCGTGTTGCCCCGAATTTCGCAAAGTTGCGGTTCACTCGCTTCCAGAGTGTTCGTGCCGTCCAAGTTGATCTGCCCGGATACCTCTGCACCATTTGGCAAAAGGTTCATCACTGAGAACGCAGTCATTGATTTGCCTGAGCCGCTCTCGCCGATCACACCAAGGATACTGCCTTGAGCCAGTGTGATGTCGATCTGTCTTAGGATGGGTGTTCCGTGGATCGATAAAGATAGGTCTTTGATGTTGAGAAGGTTCATGTACGGTTCCTTCTCAGTCTCGGGTCGAAGAAATCGCGCAATCCGTCCCCAAGCAAGTTGAGTCCAAGAACCGTAAGCACGATCGCCATTCCTGGGAAAACCGCGAGGTGAGGGGCCAGACTAATCATCGTTTGGCTGTCCGCAAGCATTCGGCCCCAGCTCGGTGTTGGTGGTTGAGCACCCAATCCGACGTAGGACAAGGCGGCCTCGGCCAGAATAGCCAGTGAGAACTGGATAGTGCCCTGTACGATCAGTAGGTTCGAGAGATTGGGCAGGATATGCTCAAAGGAAATACGGGCTGGCCCTTTACCCGCAACTCTGGCCGAAAGCACGAAGTCCCTTTTCCAAAGACTGAGAGCCGCACCGCGCGACAGGCGAGCGAACACCGGGATGTTGAATATCCCGATTGCTATAATGGCATTCAACGCGCTCGGACCAAACGTGGCGGTGATAAGGATTGCGATCAGGAGTGATGGGAATGCGAATATGAGATCATTGCCGCGTCCGATGACTTCGTCCAGCAGACTTCCGCGCTTCGCGGCCGCCGCGAGACCCAAGGGCACACCCAACCCCATTCCAATGAAGACTGCCACGAAGGCCACCGCGATCGAGGTTCGTGCCCCCACCATGATCATTGAGAGGATGTCGCGCCCAAAGTGGTCCGTGCCCAAAGGATGTGCCAGCGAGGGCGTGCGCATGCGTTCGGCGATGTTCAGCGTCTCGATGTCGTGAGGAATCCAGATGAAGGAAAGCAGAGCGGCAATAGAAAACACGGCAGTCAAGCCTGCGCCCAAGACGAGATTGCGCAGCGAGGTCATGTCCGACGTCTCAAGCGCGGATCGACGGCAGCATAAGCAATGTCGACTGCAAAGTTCACGACGATTACAGCAAAAACGAGCAGCATGACGACGCTTTCAACGACGATCAGGTCGCGCTGGGATATTGCCTGGAACACCAACCTTCCAAGTCCCGGCAAGAAAAACACGTTTTCGATGATGATGGCACCAGCCAAGAGGAACGAAAATTGAAGGCCAATAATCGTTAGAACGGGGATCATAGCGTTTCTTAGGGCGTGAGAACGAATGGCTTGTTTGCGACTAAGGCCCTTTGCGCGCGCCGTCCGCATAAAGTCCTCGTTTAGCGTGTCGACGAGAGCCGAGCGCATAACTCGTGCCAGAATTGAGGCTTGCGGAAGGGCCAAGGAAATAGCTGGTAGAGTGAGTGCCTTAAGTCCCGGCAAAAGCCCGTCCTCCCAACCAGGAAACCCCCCGGCCGAAAACCACCGAAGGTTTATTGCAAAGACCAGTACCATAAGCATCGCAAACCAGAAGTTCGGAATTGCCACACCGAGCTGGGTGAGGCCCATCACAATGGTATCGGTTAAAGAGCCGCGATTTGAGGCTGCAATAATTCCAACTGGAAACGCGATGAGCGTCGAAATCGCCAACGCCATCAGTGCAAGCGGCAAGGAAATCCAAAGTCGCTCGCCGATCATCTCCGAGACCGGTGTTCGATAGGTGTAGGACGTCCCGAAGTCTCCAGTCAGCAGGCCGCCAGCCCATGATAGGTAACGCTCTACCGGTCCAGCGTCTAAGCCAAGCTCAGACCTCAGTGCTGCGATCGTGTCTTCTTGCGCGTTGATGCCCAACATGAAGGCCGCGGGATCGCCGGGGATGACCTCCACGAGGGTGAATACCACCAAACTTGCGACCACGAGACTAAGCGCAAGAGATACCAGTCTCGTTAAGGCATAGCGTAGCATGTTGGCTCTGAGTTAGGCCTGCCGCCCCCGCGTGCGGAGCGAACGGCGGCGGCTGTTCATCACTTGGTCCAGCTTACACCCGTCAAATCAACGGCTTGCGTCGGTGCATCCGGCCAGATGCCTGTGACGCCAGTTTTGACGACCGTTGGGACCGCGAGCTGGAACAGATACCCGTTCACATAGTCATTCGAAATGATGGTTTGAGCCGTTGAAATCAGTTCTGAGCGCGCAGCCGGATCAGTTTCCGCAGTGAGGTCTGCGATCAACTGCTGGAACTCGGGATTGTCATACTGGAAGTAGTAGTCAGGACGGGCATAGATGCCGATGTCGAACGGTTCGGTGTGGCTGACGATAGTCAAGCCGTAGTCTTTGCCACGGAAAACTTCCTCCAACCATTGTGCCCATTCGAGGTTGCTGATCTCGGTTTCGATGCCGACAGCGCGAAGTTGCGATGCAATAATCTCGCCGCCGCGACGTGCGTAGGACGGTGGTGGAAGCTTAAGTGTGGTCGTGAAGCCATCCGGATAACCGGCTTCAGCCAATAGAGACTTCGCGAGGTCCGGATCGTACTGTGAGTTGCCTGTCAGATCGACGTAGTCCGGGTTGTGAGGCGCAAAGTGTGTGCCAATCGGCGTTCCAAGACCAAACATCGCGCCGTCAATGATTGCTTGGCGATCGATGGCATGTGCAAGTGCCTTACGAACACGTACGTCAGTGAAGGGCTCCATTTTGTTGTTGGTCGAGAGAATTGTTTCCCCTTCCGAAGAACCAACAAGCACTTCAAAACGTGGATCCCCTTCGAACTGCGGCAGGTTTTCAGGTGCTGGATAGCTGTAGAAGACATCGACGTCCTCCGCCATCATCGCTGCGAACGCTGCGGTTGGGTCCGAAATAAACTTGAACGTAGCACTCTCTAGGTTTGCAGGCGTGCCCCAGTAGTCCTCGTTGCGTACGAGTTCGATACGGTCACCTTGAACCCAATTGGAAAACTTGAACGCGCCCGTTCCCACTGGATCGGTCTTGATGTTTTCGATGCTCTCGGCAGCAACAACAACTGCGTCGCCCCAAGCCATGTTGAACAAAAAGCTACCATTCGCGGCCGACAATGTGACACGCACTGTCGTTGCATCGACAACCTCCACGTTCTCGATCCCGGCAAAGAGCGCCTTCTGTGCGTTGGCGCTGTCTTCGGCGCGCGCGCGATTTAAAGAAAAGGCCACATCTTCCGCATCCATCGCAGTTCCGTCGTGGAAAGTAACGCCGCTGCGAAGGTTGAACGTATAAACCAATCCGTCGTTCGAGATGTCCCAGCTTTCGGCCAGGCCAGGGTTTACTGAGCCATCTGGGCCAAAGCGCGTTAGCCCTTCAAAAACGTTCGAATAAAGAACTTGGTCAATTGCTCCTGCCGCCGCGCTGGTTGGGTCGAGGTGAGGAGGCTCCAGCTGCAACCCTACGATAAGACCGGTTTCCGCTTGGAGTGTTCCGGCTGTCAGGGACAAAGCCGCGACGCTCGTTAAGAGTTTGAGTTTCATTGTATTTCTCCCTGTTCCCTTTTTTTGCCCAAAAGTTCGATCAGGCATAGTCCCATGACCTTGGCCGAGTCTATCATATCGTCAACTTCGATGTATTCATCGGGCTTATGGGCAAGTTCGAGGATTCCCGGCCCATAGGCAATGCAGTTTTTTAAGCGGCCAATGCGGTCGATGTGCTTCTGATCATAGGTGCCTGGCGATACGACGTAATCAGCATCGCGACCAAAGACCTTTTGGATAGCTTTGGCTGTGCTTTCTACAATAGGGGCTGATTTGTCCGTCATCGTGGGAATCACATGATGCAACTCGCGCACGTCGTACGAAAACTTCTCGCGTTTGGCTTTGACACGCTCGAGAAGGTCGATGATTTCCTGTCGAACATCACCAAGCGACTCCTCAATCAGAAAACGGCGATCCAATACCATTCGCGCACTATCGGGGACGCAGGGTGAAGGGAAACCGGTGAAGTCACTTGGTGTTTCGTCTTGGCCACCGTGCAGAGAATTAATGTTCAAAGTCGACTGGCGCGCCCCTTCGGGCACCACTGGCATTTCCGTCGAACGTGCGGCCAACGCCGGAAAAAGCGACGCTTCCATTTCCGAAAGCACGGCCCCCATGTGGCGCACAGCACAGTCGCCCAAGAAAGGCATAGAACCGTGTGCGATCTCTCCGTGTGTTTCGATCTCTGCCCACCAAACGCCCCTGTGTCCAAGGCAAATGCGATCCTTCTGCAAGGGCTCGGGGATTATCACATGTTGAACGCTTTCAGGCGCGAAGTAGCCTTTCTGGGCCAAGTAAGCGACCCCTCCGTATCCACCGGTTTCCTCATCCGCGGTGCCAGAAATTTCTATGGCACCACAGAAATCGGGATGGGTCTCGATAAATGCCTCTGCCGCGACGATTGAAGCCGCAAGGCCGCCCTTCATATCGCAGGCGCCTCTCCCAAAGATTCTTCCGTCCTTGTGGACAGCTTCGAACGGATCGACTGTCCATCCCTGACCGACTTCCACCACGTCTGTATGAGAGTTAAAGTGCAGACACTCCCCGGGATTTGCACCGACCCGTCGAGCAATGACATTCCAACGGGGGTAGCGGTCACTATCTCCGGGGGTCTCGTAGGCGCGGATCAGTTCGACCTCGAAGCCAGAGCGCTCGAGTCGACGTTTGAGGTATTCGCAGATTTCCAGGTAATGATCGCCGGGAGGATTGATCGTCGGTATCCGGATCAGCTCCTGAGTGAGCGAGATTAGATCCTCACGTTTTTCATCAATCGCACGGAA
>CAZMRS010000029.1:5158-11533 GCA_964568435.1 uncultured Boseongicola sp.
AGTGCTTCGGAAGGCCCGGGGACTTGTGCCAAGAACTGACCTCATATGTGTTTAGGTACATCAATGCTTAACGTTTCAACAATTCCTGCTTGCGACAAGTCCAATTCAAGGAGCGTGCAAAGCTCGCACATCACATCCGCGAACCTAACGTTGAGGCACATCCGTTTTTTGCCTAAGTCGTTAAGAAACAATTCCGGCGTCTGATTTTGCGAACAGTCATCTTCATTCCAGCGCGCTATCAATCGAAGCGTTTCCCAGGAAAGCCCTTGGCAAAGATCAAGGGTGCGAACGGCATGGAAAAGAGTTTGATTGAGAGAAGCTGGGATGCGGCGATGTCAGTCTCGGGAATTGATGAAGTTCACATTCTCACAGACGACGATCGGATTCGGGAAGCTTCGAAGGGGTTCGGCGCAAGTGTCCTAATGACATCGTCCAAATGTCGGAATGGAACGGAAAGGTGCGCTGAGGCATTAAGCCTTTTGAATAACAGCGTGGATTTGGTTGTGAATCTGCAAGGCGACGCGCCTTTGACGCCTCCTCACTACATTGCCGCACTTCTCGACGCGATGAAGAGCGACGCGAGTATTCAAATGGCCACTCCCGTCCTACGCACGCCAAAACAGCATTTGGCAAAGCTGCAAAACGATCGTGCTCATGGTCGCGTCGGTGCGACCACGGCTGTCTTTGCCGGTAATCACGACGCTCTTTATTTTTCGAAAGAGGTTTTGCCGTTCTACGATCAGGCAACAAACGATGCTGTTCCAGTCTACCATCACGTTGGTTGTTATGGCTATCGCCCCGAGACTCTGACTCTCTATGGTCAGTTGTCAGAGGGCCCGCTCGAAAAACGTGAGGGTCTAGAGCAACTCAGATTCTTGGAAAATGGCATCCCAGTCAGATGTGTTGAAGTAGATTCTCACGGGCGCGAATTTTGGGAGCTGAATAATCCAAGCGACATTAAGTTGATTGAGGGCATCTTGCTGAAGGAAGGAATAGAATGAACACCGTCACCATCGGCAATGTTTCTTTTTCCAACTGTGTTTCATTCAATCTCATTTCGGGACCATGCCAACTGGAGTCACTGGATCACGCCAGGATGTTGGCTGAAACGCTCAAAGCCGAATGCGAGAAGCTAAACGTGGGCTATGTTTTTAAGGCCAGCTATGACAAGGCAAACCGCAGCAGTCTTTCTGGCAAGCGTGGTGTCGGGATCGACGAAGGTTTGACAATTCTGTCCAAAATCCGCGACGAATTCGGATGCCCGGTTCTTACCGATGTACACGACACAACGCAGTGTGCACCAACGTCGGAAGCTGTCGACATCTTACAAATTCCCGCGTTTCTCAGCCGTCAGACCGACCTTTTACTTGCTGCCGGAGAAACCGGTGCGGTGATCAATGTGAAAAAAGGTCAATTCCTTGCTCCTTGGGATATGCAGAACGCGGTCGACAAGATCGAGAGCACTGGCAACCGTCAGATCCTTCTGACTGAGCGTGGCGCAAGCTTCGGATATAACATGCTCGTAAGTGATATGAGGAGCCTTCCGATCATGGCGCGCACTGGGTACCCGGTGGTTTTTGATGCAACGCATTCCGTTCAACTGCCCGGCGGCCTTGGCGGATCGTCCGGTGGGCAGGCAGAATTCGTGCCACCCTTGGCGTGTGCCGCTATCGCTGTGGGGTGTTCGGCAGTTTTCATTGAGACCCACGAGGAGCCCGCAAGATCGCCTTCAGACGGACCAAACATGTTACCGCTTGCTCACATGCCAGCTTTGTTGCGCCGGCTTAAGTCCTTGGATATGATAACCAAGGAACATTAGCATCATGTCAGCAGCGGCTTGTTTACGATTTGGAACAACTGGACGCGTGAACCAATGGATGCAGTGACGTCAATAATACGGTCATTGATACAGATTTGACCGGCTTGGGTGTTCTTGCAGAGCATTGGACGAGATTTCGGAAAGGTTGAGTGCCGCGGTTCAGATTATTTCAGGTTTGAGCGGACGCCTGATTGTTGCGGGGTTGGGAAAGTCGGGGCAAACCAGAGCAAAGCTGGCGGCGACCTTCCCCTCCGCAGGTGTGTTGTCTCTTTTTTGCATCCGGCAGTGGCGAGCCAAGGCGACCTCGGAATAGTCCAATTCGGCGATATACTTCTGACACTTAGTTAATTTTCCGAAACCTGGAGGCTGTCGGACGTCATCGGCTATTCAGAGCGGCATGGCGTGCTTCTTGTTGCCAAAACCGGGCCGCCGCAAAGCTCACCTCTGGGGGCAAAAGCAGCACTTATTCTTTCGAAAGTACGTAAAGCTTGCCCCTCTAACCTTGCTCCGACGACTTCAACGCTTCTGCAATTGGCTTTAGACGACGCTTTGGAAATTGCATATTTCCAACAACGTGGCTTCTCGGAGGATAGCTTTCATATGTTTCATCCCGACAGGCTTTCGTGCGACGGATTATTTGATGTGACTTGGAACGAGATCGCGATAGCTGTTCGAAGCTAGCTTAAGCTTCCGTGTCGAGCCAGATCGTCACAGGACCGTCATTGACAAGCGAGACAGCCATGTCTGCGCCGAACTGGCCCGTCGCAACAGTGATGCCGAGCTGTCTCACGGCCTCAATGAACTGTTCATACATCGCTTCGCCAACATCGGGCGCGGCGGCCGATGAAAATCCAGGTCGGTTGCCTCGGCGTGTGTCAGCGGCAAGCGTGAACTGACTGACAATCAAAGCCTCGCCACCTACGTCGACAAGAGATCGGTTCATTCTGCCTGCGTCATCTCGAAAAACTCGTAGCTTGGAAATCTTGCTAGCTAGTTTTTCCGGGCAATCGGTGGGATCGCCTTCCATTGCACAAACAAGAATCACAAGGCCCTGACCAATTACGCCAATCTCTTGTCCTGAGACAGTGACGCTGGCGGCGGAAACGCGTTGAACCAGTGCTCTCAAGACAGTTCGTCTCGAGTTGGTGGATTCGCACCTGCGCGCGAGACTGTGATTGCCGCCGCTCGAGCACCTAGCGTTAGCGCTGAAGCAATGCGTTCTTGCGACATTGCACCGACGGCCTCTTTGCTTAAGGCACCTGTATCGGACAATGCTGCTAAGAACCCTGCGTTGAAAGTGTCTCCGGCACCGACCGTGTCCACAACTTCAACTTTTTTGGCGGGCACAAATACTTCATGCTCCGCTGTGATCCCACTAACGCCGTCTGCGCCCTGCGTCACGCACACCAATTTCGTTCCGCTCGCTACGAGTGACTTGGCCGCGGCTTTCAGATCGTTGCCGCCCGACAGCCAGTAAAGATCCTCGTCTGAAACCTTCACAATGTCACTCGCGGCCATCATGCGTGTGATCCTGGCCCTGTAGGTCGCCTCGTCTTTGATGAAACCCTGCCTAATGTTCGGGTCCATCATGATGAGCCGCTTAGCTGCCTCTCGCATCATCAAAGCTTCATAGGCATTGGCACAGGGTTCCACCGCTAGGGAAATCCCCCCAAAAAAGAGCGCTGTGACATCATCACCAAGGGTAGGGAGGTCCGAAACCGCCAGCATCCGACCAGCTGAATTCTCGTCATAGAAGACGTAACTTGCCTGTCCGTTGGTGAGCTTAACGAATGCCAACGTTGTAGGACGGTCTGATTTGGATGCGAAGGCGCTGTCCACACCTGACTCTGCGAGCTTTTCAGTCAGGATGTCACCAAACAAGTCATTGGAAATCCCAGAGAAAAACCCGGTCTCCACACCTAGTCGGCCAAGGGCGATTGCTGTGTTAAAGACTGCACCGCCGGCATAGGGAGCAAACGCACTTTCACCGCCATCGGTTTCCCGCGGCAGCATGTCAATCAGGGCTTCCCCGGAACATAGGATCATCTGTGGCCTCTCCAGTTGTCGGAGAAACGTCTACGATTGCATGCCGATAACTGCAATAAGGTGAATCTTACTGCGAGGTAGCCGAGATGTACCCGACTGTCCCCGCGACAATCGCTATCAATATGGCAGCAAAGGCCAGTTTCCAAATCGACCACGGACGTTCGCCAGCGACCTGACCGGTTTGCCCATTAACGACGAATCGATACGACTGTCCGCGATACTTGTATGCGGCGAGCCAGACTGGCACCAAAATATGCTTGAAGGTCACGTCGCTGACTTGAGTTTTGACGTCGTCCACGCGCTGGCGATCGCCCCCTATGTCAAACTTGATATCTCTCACTATCTGTCGATCCATGATCGCGCGCGCAAGAGAGTAGCCTTCTTCAATGTCGACTGTATACGCTTCTGCCCGGAAACCGGCGAGGTATTGTGGAAGGTAAGGTTCAAGGCGGGATAGGTCCCATTGTCCAAGGTTTGTACGAAACTTTTCCGGCAGCGCTTGAGACGCGACGACAAGAACATCGTCGAAAAATCGAGCGACACGGCCTGAAACGCGCTTCCATTTTACGACCGTGTAGCTTTCAGTCTCGCGCCTGCCATTTCTGGTGACTGTCCGAGTACGCGTGTGCTCAGTACCGCGCTGGCCGGAGTATGAGCTTCTGGTGTCAGCATCGAAAGTCCAGCATGGAGTGTAAACTCCATCCATCCGTCGGCCTTTGCGCGCGTACTCCGTCAGACCGCTGGGGGCGAACCAAAGACTGCCCAACCAGCTTTTCATTGCTTCGCGCGCTGCATCTTCATCAAGCACAAACGGGATGACCGCCCGCGGCTTGATTTGCCGCGTTTCACCGGTGTCCGTGACCACTGGAGTTGCGCAGTAGGGGCACTCTTTCGCGTGAATAGCCTCTTCGAACTCGATCCGCGCCCCACAATTCGGACATTGAGACGTTCTTGTAGTCTCCATCTCGACGGCGTCAGTCGCGTTCTTTAGCGCCGAGGAGAAGTCCAGCTCTTTTATTGCCGATGATCGGTCCCAAGGTCCGTGATCTATAACTTCGATGTTGCCGCAATAGTCGCAGATCAATCGGTCGCTGCCGGGATCAAATCGAAGATCTGATCCGCACGTTTCACATGGAAAGCGATGATGGCTGTTTGGCTTCATGCTACCACAGGACTCGTTCAGTCAACTGCACCGACTTAGCCATCAAAAACGGGTTGCAGCGACAGCGTTTCAGAGAAATTTGCGCCATTCCCAAATTCCCCTTCAACAAAATAAGTACCGTCCGGGTTTTGGAAGACATCCATACATGCTCCAGACCATCCGCCTTGGGCACGAAGACAAATGGTGTTGCCCTCAATTGATGAGACGCCTGTGCGTCTCCTAAGGTTGGAGATCGCGCCAAAAGAAACGAAGTAAGCCTTGCCATCCTCGGATAACTCAAAACCCTTTCCGCGAGTATTCAGTAGAGCGGCGGCAGAAGCGTCTGGATTCTCACGAAAAAATTCCATCGATGCCGTTTGCATATCCACAGGTGCTGCACCTACCTGTTGCCCGCCCCCACAGGCTGACAAAGCTGTTATGGCGAGCGCAATAGCGAAACGAGTATGCACTGGCGGTTTCCTTTTTCAGCTTTGTGGCGGTGGGGGTGGTGCAACCGTGAAGAGCTGGGCCAATTCTGCCACATCATCAGCATGCTTCCACCCATCCTGACCTGGGGTCCAAACCCAACTCTCGCGGGTTAGTTTACCATCCGCCGCCATTTTCCCCATTTCTGCTTTTGAAAATGGACCGGTCGTCGCGCCGCTTTCCGCGATATGCCAAACATGCTCGACCGGCGGCGGCGGTGGTGCTTGAGGCGTGGCGGCTGCTCCCCATGGGCTTTGCGCCATTCCTGCGCCACCCATAACCATATTGCCCATTTGCATGCCAAGCCCGGCGCCCATTCCCATGCCCATTGCAGAGCCAGCCGCATTGCCGGGTTGGCCCAAAGAATCCGCTGCCTTGTAACGCAAATGATCGTCCAGAGAGCCCACCATTCCACGCGATGTGCGCTCATCCAGAGCCTTTTCGACGGCCGGTGGAAGAGAGATGTTCTCGATATAAAGTTCGGGGAGCTCAAGGCCGTAACCAGAAATCGTCTCGGTGATACCCTCCGCCAATAGCTTTCCTAGATCCTGCGTATTCGCGGCCATATCGAGCACCGGCACACTCGCGCTTGCGATCAAACGGGAAAACGCTTGCACGATGATGTTGCGGATCTGGTAGCTGATCTCGTCCATCGTAAATTCGCCGTCGGTACCAACGATTTCTACGAGGAACTTGGCTGGGTCACTCACGCGAACTGTATAAGTCCCATAGGCTCGGATGCGCGTCGGCCCGAACTCTGGGTCCCGGATGATTATGGGGTTTTTTGTACCCCATTTGAGGTCAGTGAAGCGTCGCGTCGAAACAAAGTAGATCTCTGACTTGAAGGGGGAGCGGAAACCGTGATCCCAGTGTTGAAGTGTCG
>CAZMRS010000030.1:0-11459 GCA_964568435.1 uncultured Boseongicola sp.
TCTTCTCCGTCCTTGCCCAAAGGGCCAACAGCTCCTCGTTCAACCGATCCCGAACAATCTCATCCAGCGCCCCGAACGGTTCGTCCATCAGCAGCAGGTCCGCATCAAACGCCAATGCCCGCGCAATCGACGCCCGCTGCTGCATACCCCCTGACAACTGCCAAGGATGCTTGTTCTCAAACCCTGATAATTCAACGAGTTCCAGGACGTTCTTCACACGCTCGTCCATCTCGGATTTGGCGTAACCCATGATCTCCAAAGGCAGCCGAATGTTCCCGCCAATCGTCCGCCAAGGATAAAGACCGGCTGCCTGAAACACATACCCATAAGCCCGCGCCCGCCGCGCCTCATCGGGTGTCATTCCATTGACCGAAAGCGTTCCACCCGTTGGTGTTTCAAGCGCTGCAATCGCACGCAGAAAGGTAGTTTTTCCGCAGCCCGATGGCCCAATGAAGGAAACAAAATCCCCCTTCTCGACTGTCAAACTGACATCCTTCAATGCGTGCACAGGCCCGTCCGACGTCTGAAACGTCAGATCGAGATTTTTGGCCTCAATGACCACTTCAGATGCGTTCTTCGTCATACCGACCGTGTAATGCCCCCATCCACGCGGATATTTTGCCCGGTGATGTAACCGCCGCCTTCACCCGCCAAGAAGGAAATCGTCGCGGCAATTTCATCCGTCGTGCCATACCGTTCCATCGGGATCATCGCCCGAAACTCATCCTTCTCCGGAAGACTATCAATAAAACCAGGTAAAACGTTGTTCATACGCACATTTTTCGCGGCATATGAATCCGAGAACAACTTGGTGTAGCTGGCCAGCCCTGCCCTAAACACAGCACTCGTTGGAAACACAGGAGACGGCTCAAACGTAGCAAACGTCGAGATATTAATGATCGAACCGCCGCCTTGAGCTTCCATGATCGGTGCAACAACACGAATAGTTCGAACCGCACTCAGAAAGTAGACTTCCATCCCGCGATGCCAGTCGTCATCGCTAATCTCCAATATCGGCGCGCGCGGCCCATGCCCCGCCGAGTTGACCAACACATCAATGCGGCCCCACTTCTCCATCGCTGCATCGACAAATCTTTGGACGTCCGCCTGTACTTCGTAGGACCCCGTGACCCCAAGCCCGCCGAGCTCTTGCCCTAGCGCCTCGCCTTTACCAGATGACGACATGACGCCAACTTTGAAACCATCGGCCGCCAGCCGACGCGCTGCAGCGGCCCCCATTCCAGAACCGCCACCATTAACAAGCGCAACTTTCAAAGTTAGACCCCCGTCGCCGGAATGCCAGTGCGTTCCACAGGACGCGGCGCTGTCAGTTCTTTCCACGAACTCAGGGCCTTATTCACCGGGTTGTTCGCCTCACGACGTACAAATTTGCCGTGCCCTTCTTGCGTGCGCACCTCGCCATCGTGAATGGCGACATGTCCCCGCGTCAGCGTAAACCGCGGCAAGCCTTTCACCTCTTTGCCCTCGAAGACATTGTAATCAATGGCAGATTGCTGAGTTCCGGCTGTGATCGTTTTCGATTTCTCAGGGTCCCAAACCACGATGTCCGCATCAGCACCCACAAGAATTGCCCCCTTCTTCGGGTAGCAATTCAGGATTTTCGCAATATTCGTCGACGTCACAGCCACAAATTCATTCGGTGTTAACCGTCCTGTGTTAACTCCGTGCGTCCAAAGCATCGGCATCCGATCCTCCAGCCCACCGGTGCCGTTTGGAATTTTGGTGAAATCACCGACGCCATAGCGTTTTTGCTCGGTGGTAAATGCGCAATGGTCCGTCGCCACAACGGAAAGCGAACCCGACTGCAGCCCAGCCCACAGGCTGTCCTGATGCTGCTTGTTTCTGAACGGGGGTGACATCACGCGCCGCGCGGCGTGGTCCCAATCCTTGTCGAAATATTCGCTCTCATCGAGCGTCAAATGTTGAATAAGCGGCTCGCCCCAAACGCGCTTGCCCTGCATCCGCGCCCGCCGGATCGCTTCATGGGCTTCCTCGCAGGACGTATGCACTACATAAAGCGGGACACCCGCCATATCTGCGATCATGATCGCCCGGTTCGTGGCCTCACCCTCAACCTGAGAAGGTCGCGAATAGGCGTGCGCCTCCGGTCCAGTGTTCCCCTCTGCCAGCAGCTTTGCCGATAGCTCCGCCACCACATCGCCGTTCTCAGCATGCACCATGGCAATACCGCCAAGCTCCGCAAGCCGTTGAAATGATGCATACATTTCATCGTCATTCACCATCAGGGCACCCTTGTAGGCCATGAAGTGCTTGAACGTCGTGATCCCTTCTTTCTCGATCACAGTCGCCATTTCATTGAACACCTGCTCTCCCCACCAGGTCACCGCCATGTGGTAGGAATAATCGCAGTTCGCCTTGGTCGACTTGTTGTGCCACATCTGAAGCGCGTCATGCAGCCCTTGCCCGGGCGACGGCAGGGCAAAGTCCACCACCATCGTCGTGCCACCCGACAGCGCCGCGCGCGTCCCGCTTTCAAAATCGTCTGTCGAATAAGTCCCCATGAACGGCATCTCGAGATGCGTATGAGGGTCAATGCCGCCCGGCATCACATAGCAGCCAGTAGCATCCAGCTCATCGTCGCCCGACAGCCCCTGGCCGATCTCAATGATTTTGCCGCCTTCGACCAGAACATCCGCCTCATAAGACAAATCCGCCGTCACAACGGTTCCATTCTTAATCACAGTCGACATTGCGTTCTCCTCTTATCCTGTGGATCCCGATGCATTTCTTCTTGGCAGAAATAGCCCGGGGTCCGGGGCAGAGCCCCGGAAAATCAGTCCTTGTAGTCAGGTTCCTCGATATCGAGGATCCGCTTCATCTCCGCAAAATGCGCAAATTCCGCATCCCGATAGGTCTCCCATTCAGACGCGGTTTCTTCCGCCAGGTTGTCGCCCATGACCGCCAGCGGTTGCCCTGTCGAATAGGCCATCACCATCTGCCGCGCAGCGCGTTCAAGATGATAAAGCGCATCCCAGGCTTCAGCGACTGTTTCCCCGAGCGTCGTTACGCCGTGGTTCTGCATCATGACCGTCTTTTTGTCTCCGACAGCATCCGCAATCCGCTCGCCCTCATCCTCGGCCGTCGCGATGCCACCAAAGGCCATGTCATAGGCCATCCGATTGTAAAACCGCGCCGTAACCTGATCGATCGGCTTGATCGTTGGGTCGGCGAGACCCGCCAGAGCCGTGCAATGCGGCGGGTGCATATGCAGCGCCACCCTTGCCTGAGGCAACTTCCGATGCAGCGCTGAATGGATCGACCACGCCGAGGGGTCCGGCGCATCGGGGCGTTCCATGGTGGTTGGATCATCTGCATCGCACAGCACCAAATCAGAGGCCCGCACGCGCGACCAATGCACCCAACGCGGGTTCACGAGAAACTTTCGTCCATCCGCCGAAACCGCCGCCGAAAAATGGTTCGCAACCCCTTCATGCCAGTCGGCGCGACACGCCAACCGAATAGCGGCCGCAAGATCAATGCGGATCTGAGCTTCGTTCATTGCATCCGGCGCATTCATGTCCCTTCCCCCCAAATTTCCCGCAAAGAAACTTTGCCAAGATTCTTCACAAGAGTCTCGGTCATCACTCCACAATCTCCGCCGTCTCAACAACCGCGTGGAACAACACATCCGTCCCCGCCGTCGCCCAATCCTTGGAAATCTCCTCAGCCTCATTGTGCGAAAGCCCGTCCACGCATGGGCACATTACCATTGCCGTCGGTGCAACATCGTTGATCCAGCACGCGTCATGCCCAGCGCCGGATACAATGTCCATGTGACTGTACCCCAACCGCTCAGCCGCATTCCTCACAGCGGACACACAGCCCACATCAAAGGCTGGCGGATCGAACTGCCCGACGATTTCGCAAGAAAACTCCACACCGATCTCTTCACAAAGCTTCGGCGCGCGCTCCATGAACTCGTCGACCATACCATTCAGCTTGTCGAGCAAATGCGTCCGCATATCGACGGTGAAAACCACCTTCCCCGGAATGATGTTCCGGCTGTTCGGATAGACGTCGATATGCCCGATCGCGCCAACCGCGTTCGGTTGGTTCTTCATGGCAATGTCGTGAACCATCTCGGTAATCAGAGCTAACCCGCGCCCGGCATTCTTCCGCATCGCCATCGGCGTCGACCCTGTGTGGCTTTCCTTGCCGGTTACAGTGCATTCAATCCAACGCAAGCCCTGACCATGGGTGACAACACCAATATCCTTACCCTCGGCTTCCAGAATTGGCCCCTGCTCGATATGCAGCTCAAAGAAGGCGTGCATATCGCGAGCGCCAACTTTCTCATCGCCTTTCCAGCCAATGCGCGCCAACTCGTCACCGAATTTCTTACCGTTCGCGTCTGTCCGGTCGTAGGCCCAATCCAGCTCATGTCGCCCGGCGAAGACTCCAGACGCCAGCATGGCCGGAGCAAACCGCGTGCCCTCTTCGTTCGTCCAGTTTGTCACAACAATCGGATGCTTCGTCTTGATTCCAAGGTCGTTCAAAGTGCGGACGATCTCCAAACCGCCCAACACACCAAGGACGCCATCGTATTTTCCGCCGGTCGGCTGCGTATCGAGGTGCGATCCCACATAGACCGGCAACGCGTCTGGGTCCGACCCTTCACGCCGCATAAACATTGTGCCCATCTCGTCGACACCCATGGTGCAACCGGCGTCTTCACACCATTTCTGGAATAACGCACGTCCTTCGGCATCTTCATCGGTGACCGTCTGACGGTTATTGCCACCAGCAATACCGGGCCCGATCTTGGCCATCTCCATCAAGCTGTCCCAGAGTCGATCACCATCGACCTTCATATTCGCAGCAGGTGCAGCCATGTTCATCACTCCCCGTCATGCCCAGCCCATCATTAGCGCAGGCTATTTTCTGACCAAACGGTCAAGTTCATCGCATCACAGGTCAGTGCCCCGGTCAATCAAAACATCAAGCGTTTTCACTGTTCTGCGTCTGCACGCGCCTTCAGCACGCTCACTGCGCGATCTGCGCAGTCTTCAGGCACAAAAATATGATCGTGATGAAAGCCCGCGACGACATTGCATGGAATTTCGGACTCGGCCAAAGCAACCGAAACGGCTGCGGTCAATCCAACGCCTTCCAAGGCTGAATGAACCTGTAAGGTGATTAAAGCCATCGCCATCTCTTCAGGCGCCAGATCTGCCGGCACAATAAGTGACCACCCTTCCGTCTCCCGAAACGACGCGATCGCAGCCCCTAAGAAACGGTTCGGCACGTCTCCAGGAAATGTCAGAAACGCAAATCGACCGGGCATCAGCATCGGAGACATTCCCGCGATCATCGCCGATCCCTCAACAACTCTTCCGCTCATGGGGCCCCTCCGTTTCCTCACGACAGAGTTCCGCTGGAGCAGATAAAGCACAAGTGGAATTTCGATCGGTGAAAGCATTTGACCGCTTGGTCAATTCGGGCCTAATGGGACGATCCACCGACCATGGAGCACGACAAAACGTGTCAAACGCCCGGCCCCAAACCCGCATCCAAAAGAAGAACCGCGAAACCATTTTGGATGCGGCGCTTGGCGTTTTCTCTGCTGAAGGCTATCGCGGCGCCACGCTCGACAAGATCGCTGCCGAGGCAGGTCTTTCTAAGCCAAATGTCCTTTACTATTTCGCGTCAAAAGAGGCGATCTACACAGAGCTTCTGTCAGAGTTGTTGGATACATGGCTCGATCCGCTCCGCGCTCTTGACCCAGACGGGGACCCCATTGAAGAGCTACTGGGATACATGAAACGCAAGCTGGAGATGAGTCGGCAATTCCCGCGAGAAAGCCGTCTGTTTGCAAATGAAATTGTTCAGGGTGCACCAAGAATTGAAGACGAGATCACAGGCTCCCTGAAAGCTTTGGTCGATGAAACAGCCAAGCTGATCGAAAGCTGGATCGCGTCCGGTCAATTGGCAAAGATCGACCCCCACCACCTGATCTTTTCGATCTGGGCCACGACCCAACACTACGCCGATTTCGACGTTCAAGTGCGCGGTATCCTTCAGCCCGATGGAGATACCTATTTGGATGATGCCGAGGAGTTTTTGGTGGCTCTTTACACCCGCACTCTCACACCGCCGGCGCTTTAACGAGATATTCAGGTTTCTTTGTCACTCTGCTTTGGCTCGGGGGCGCTGAAGGTGTCGAAGGATGATGTCATCTGGTGCCACGCCCCCGGCTCCGCCTGATATTGCGGTGCCCGGGCTAACTAAACGAATAACGCCATCTCAAGCTGAAGGCGCGCGCGAAGCGCTCAGAACCGACCTATCACAGACCCCACGTCCCGCCCTTCCGCAAACCAATGGCGTATCGATCGAGCCTGCCGCCATCAATTCAGTGAGTGGCGACAGCCGTCTCGAAGTGAATGACACTTTCGAAACGGACGGGCCAACGGGCCCCCCTCCAGCGTTCGAAGAAACTCCTCTCGCCCGCCAAGCACGTGAGGCGCTTAACCCCAACCCCGAGGTTGTTCAGGAAGAAACGGAAGTCCAACTCGAACCAAACGTCGATCCCCCGCCAACCCCAAGCCAGCGCGCAGAAGCCGCGATCGCCGAAACCCGCGCGCTCGAAGAGACATCAGAGCCGACGCTCGACCAAAGAAACTAGCCTTTACTCGGCAGCCTTGGCGCTCGGATTATTCGGATGTGTCGTCCAGTTTGCGTAGTCTGCTTCTACAACCTTCCCGGTCCGCAGATCGGTCATGCCGGGCTGGAGCTCTTCCATCGTGATACAATCCTCTACCGGACAGACATCGACGCAAAGATTGCAGGCCACGCATTCTTCATCAATCACTTCAAAGACACGGCCAGGCTTCATGGCAATCGCTTGGTGCGATGTATCCTCGCATGCCGCGTAGCAACGACCGCACTTGATGCAAGCGTCCTGATCAATCCGCGCTTTGGTGACGTAATTCAGGTTTAGATACTGCCAATCCGTGACGTTCGGCACTGCACGACCAACGATCTGATCGACAGACGCATAGCCCTTCTCGTCCATCCAATCGCTCAAGCCAGCGGTCAATTCCTTAATGATACCAAATCCATAGACCATCGCCGCAGTGCACACCTGCACGTTGCCAGCCCCGAGAGACAAGAACTCCGCCGCATCCCGCCAGGTGGTGACCCCTCCAATCCCGCTGATCGGCAACTGCGCGGTTTCGGGATCACGCGCTATCTCGGCCACCATGTTCAGAGCAATCGGTTTCACCGCGGGTCCGCAGTAACCGCCATGCGATCCTTTCCCGTCAATCGACGGCTCAGGAGACATCGTGTCCAGATTGACGCTTGTGATCGACGAAACCGTGTTAATCAAAGAAACAGCATCCGCACCGCCAGCATTCGCAGCCCGCGCCGGGTAACGGATATCGGTGATATTTGGTGTCAGCTTCACGATCACCGGCATATCGGTGTTGGCCTTGCACCACTCAGCAACCATCTGAATATATTCAGGCACCTGCCCGACAGCCGCGCCCATGCCTCGCTCGCTCATCCCATGCGGACAGCCAAAGTTCAGCTCGATCCCATCAGCCCCAGTGTCTTCGACCTTCGGGAGAATTTCTTTCCAAGCCCATTCCTCGCAAGGCACCATCAAACTCACGACCATCGCACGATCCGGATAGTCACGCTTTACAGCTTTGATCTCCTTCAGGTTTGTCTCCAAAGGACGGTCGGTAATCAACTCTATGTTGTTGATGCCAAGCACACGCCGATCTGCGCCGTAAACAACTCCATAACGCGGGCCATTCACATTCACAATATGCGGATCAAGCCCCAGCGTTTTCCAAACGACGCCGCCCCAGCCCGCCTCGAAAGCACGACGAACGTTGTACTCTTTGTCAGTGGGTGGCGCGGACGCCAGCCAGAACGGATTTGGGCTTTTTATGCCAATGAAATTCGTTGAAAGATCAGCCATTTGCGTCCGTCCTCTCAGGTTTTTCTTAAGTCTACAATCGGTGTGAAACCACCAAAAATCATACGCTTCCCATCAAAGGGAAACGCGTTCAATTCCGGATTCTCCGAAAACACCTTCTCAAAGGCGGCATCCCGCACATCCTTGGAAGGCCATCTGATCCAGGCAAATCCAACCATCTCGCCGTCCTTGAGGGCGACAGCTTTGGGTAACGACGTGACCTCTCCATCTGGAACGTCCTCTGCCAGGCAATCCACAACTTCCAGAGCACCAGCTTCTATGAAAGCAGCATCCACCTTTTCAGCGAAGTCCTTGTAGGCATCCAACCTGTTCTTGTCGACAGGGATCAGCATGCAATCAATGAAATCCATCGTTCCCTCCTAACCCATCAGGTGAGCGTGAATATCCTCAGCGGCATCGCGACCTTCGGCGACTGCCGTCACCGTCAAATCGTCGCCGCCGGATGCGCAGTCGCCTCCGGCCCAAACACCTTCAAGGCTTGTGCGTCCAGCGCCTGTAATCGCGATCTTGTTTCCATCGAGATCAAGTCCCGCCGGTGCATCCGAAAGGCTCTGACCAATCGCTTTGAACACCTGATCGGCCGGAATGCGGAACGTTTCACCAGTCCCTTCCAAGCCATCCGCGCCTTCTGCGGTGTACTCGAACTCAACCTCTTGAACCGCGCCATTGCCATGAACCGCAACCGGCTGCGCCTCAAAGACCAACCGCACCCCTTTGGATGTTGCCAAATCCTGCTCAAACCGGCTTGCTGACATCTTTGCCTGACCGCGCCGATACGCAATGGTCACTTCTTCCGCCCCAAGCAGTTTGGCTTGAACAGCAGCGTCGACGGCGGTCATCCCGCCGCCGATCACCACCACATTACGCCCCACGGGAAGGGAAGAAAGGTCGCTCGCTTGGCGTAATTCCGAAATAAAATTTACTGCATCCAACACGTTGTCGCGGTCTGCGCCGTCGGCGCGCAGAGCGTTTACGCCGCCAAGGCCAATGCCAAGAAATACAGCATCAAACTCGTTCTGCAGACCCACGAGGTTGATCTGATCTCCCAGACGCTGACCATTGCGTACCTCAATACCACCAATCTTCAGCAACCAGTCCACTTCGCTCTGCGCATACCCGCCGACGGTCTTGTAACTCGCGATGCCGTATTCATTCAGACCACCAGCCTTTTCGTTTGCATCGAAAATCACCACATCATGGCCATGCATTGCCAAACGGTGCGCACAGGCCAGACCGGCCGGCCCACCGCCAACCACTGCAACACGTTTTCCTGTTGCTTCAGCTCGCGAGTACGGATGTGTTCCAGCCGCCATCAGCCCATCGGTTGCAAAACGTTGCAGGCGCCCGATCTCCACCGGCTTCCCTTCGGCCGCCTCGCGCACGCAAGCTTCCTCGCAAAGCGTCTCTGTTGGGCAAACGCGCGCGCACATGCCTCCCAGGATGTTCTGGTCAAAGATTGTCTTTGCCGCCCCGTCCGGATGTCCCGCCTGGATTTGGCGGATAAACAAAGGAATATCGATGTCCGTTGGACACGCCGTAATGCACGGAGCATCATAGCAGAAATAGCAACGGTCTGCCGCCACCATCGCCTCATGCTCATCATAGGGCGCATGCAGATCCTGGAAGTTATCGGCAAGAACCTCTTTTGAAAGCCGTCCGGCTGCCACTCCCGAAGTGCGCGGTGATGTCGTCATGGCCTACTCCCAAACGCGTTTTGTTACATTCAGAGTGCCACAGTTCCATTTTTTATCAACTGGTAAATTTTTGGCAGTTTGAAAACTCGTATCAACAGCGCTTTCCCTCACGAAAAGCCTTGCCTATAAGGGATGTCATCAAAACGCCGGAACAATCCGGGAAGCGCAGAGGACGAGAATGACTAAAAAATCACACGACGACGACGTCGCCTTCATCAAAGCTTTGGCCGAACTTCTGCGCAAGAACGATCTGAGTGAATTGCAGGTCAAGCGCGACTACGAAGGAGACGGCAGTCTGAACGTACGCGTCAGCCGCGTCTCGTCTGTTGCACCAGCCGCCGCTGTCCAAGTCGCGGCTCCAGTTGCACCCGCCGCTCCCGCAGCGCCCGCCGCACCTGCGGCTCCTGCAGCGCCAGCAGCGGCCGAAACCCCAGAAGACCCGGCAGCACATCCAGGCGCGGTAGCATCGCCGATGGTGGGCACCGCCTATCTGTCGCCAGAACCTGGCGTAGATGCTTTTGTGAAAGTGGGCGACAAGGTGAGCGAAGGTCAAACATTGCTCATCGTGGAAGCCATGAAGACGATGAACCAAATCCCTGCTCCCAAAGCAGGTACGGTAAAACGCATTCTCGTCGAAGACGGCGCGCCAGTGGAATTCGGCGCACCTTTGATGATCGTCGAATAAGGACACGCCGATGTTCGACAAAATCCTGATCGCCAACCGGGGCGAAATCGCACTGCGCGTCATTCGCGCCTGCCGAGAAATGGGCATCAAATCTGTTGCGGTGCATTCAACGGCCGACGCCGACGCAATGCACGTACGCATGGCAGATGAAAGCGTCTGCATCGGACCACCATCAGGTGCACAAAGTTACTTGTCTGTGCCGGCCATCATTTCCGCCTGCGAAATCACAGGCGCACAGGCCATCCACCCAGGCTATGGTTTCCTGTCTGCAAACGCGGCTTTCGTGCAGATCGTCGAAGATCACGAGATCACTTTCATCGGCCCGTCCGCCGAACACATCCGTGTCATGGGCGACAAGATCACCGCGAAGGAAACCGCCAAACGTCTCGGCATTCCGGTCGTCCCCGGCTCTGATGGCGGCGTCGCGTCCGTCGAGGAGGCCCGCCGTATCGGCGAGGAGTTTGGCTATCCGGTCATCGTAAAAGCCACGGCGGGCGGCGGCGGCCGCGGCATGAAGCTCGCAACATCCGCCGACGATATCGACACGGCTTTCAGCACAGCGCGGTCCGAAGCAAAGTCCGCTTTTGGCAACGACGAAGTCTACATCGAAAAGTACCTTGGAAAACCTCGTCACATCGAGATTCAGGTGTTTGGAGACGGCAAAGGAAACGCGGTGCACCTTGGCGAGCGTGATTGTTCCTTGCAGCGTCGACACCAGAAAGTCTTTGAAGAGGCTCCTGGCCCGTCCATCACCGCGGAAGAGCGCGCGAAGATCGGCAAGATTTGCGCCGATGCGGTGGCCAGCATCAACTACATCGGCGCGGGCACCATCGAGTTTCGCTATGAAGACGGAGAGTTCTACTTCATCGAAATGAACACTCGTCTTCAGGTCGAACACCCGGTGACCGAAGCGGTTTTCGGCGTTGATCTCGTCCGCGAACAAATCCGCGTCGCAGCCGGCCTGCCGATGGAGTTCAAACAAGAAGACCTGAACGTCGAAGGCCACGCTATCGAGATCCGCTTGAACGCTGAGAAACTTCCAAACTTCTCGCCGTCGCCCGGCCGCATCTCACAGTATCACGCCCCTGGCGGT